>JBAZPY010000404.1:0-2509 GCA_041645515.1 Agrococcus sp. | reverse complement strand
CCGACCTCGAGCTCCTCGGCCGCGTCTCGGCGCGCACCGGCGTGCCGCTCGTGGTCGACAACACGGTGGCGACCCCGTACCTGTGCCGGCCCTTCGAGCACGGCGCGGCCGTCGTCATCCACTCGACCTCCAAGTGGCTCGGCGGCCACGGCTCGGTCATCGGCGGCGCGATCGTCGACGGCGGCACCTTCGACTGGAGCGCGGCCACCGAGCGGTTCCCGCAGCTGCACGAGCCCCGCCCGCACGGCGCGCCCTCGTTCGCCGAGCGCTTCGGCGAGGCGGCATTCGGCGCGTACCTGCGCTCCGTCGTCGTGCTCGAGCACGGGCCGACGATGCCGCCGTCGAGCGCCTTCCTGCTGCTGCACGGCATCGAGACGCTGTCGCTGCGGATGCAGCGGCACGTCGCGAACGCGGTGACCGTCGCCGAGGCGCTCCGCGCCCACCCTGCCGTCGTCCGCGTGCACTACCCCGGCACCGACGACGGGCAGGCGGAGCGGGTCGCGCGGCTGCTGCCGGACGGCGCCGGCTCGATCGTGTCGATCGAGCTCGCGGGCGGCCGCGATGCGGCACGGACGTTCCTCGACGGCCTGCGGCTCGTGAGCCAGATGACGCACATCGGCGACGTGCGCACGCTCGCGCTCCACACAGGCAGCACCATCCACGGCAAGCTGACCGAGGCGGAGCGCGAGCGCCTCGGCATCACCGAGGGCCTCGTGCGCATCTCGGTGGGCATCGAGCTCGTCGACGACATCATCGCCGACCTGTGGCAGGCGCTCGACGCCGTGCCGGCTCGGGCGCTCGAAGCGGTCCGGTCGTGAGCGGCTCCTTCCCGCAGACCGGCGGCATCCGCACCGCTCGCGCCCGGAATGCCCGCGGCGAGCTCGACGACGCCGCCTACGCGGACGGGCTCCGCGCCGAGGTGCGGCGGGTCGTCGAGCTGCAGGAGGAGCTCGGCCTCGACGTGCTCGTGCACGGCGAGCCGGAGCGCAACGACATGGTGCAGGACTTCGCCGAGCACTTCGACGGCTTCGCCGCCACCCAGCACGGGCGGGTGCAGTCGTACGGCTCCCGCGCGACCCGCCCGTCGATCCTCTCGGGCGACGTGTCGCGGCCAGAGGCCTTCACCGTCGAGTGGATCGCGTACGCCCAGTCGCTCACCGTCAAGCCGGTCAAGGGGATGCTCACCGACCCGGTGACGATCCTCGCCTGGTCGTTCGTGCGGGACGACCAGCCGCTCGGCGACACAGTCGATCCGGTGGCGCTCGCGCTGGCCGACGAGATCGCCGACCTGGAGGCCGCCGGCATCCGGATCGTGCAGGTCGACGAGCCCGCGCTGCGCGAGCTGCTGCCGCTGCGACGGGAGGCGCGGCCCGCCCACCTCGACTGGTCGGTCGCCGCGTTCCGGCTCGCGACCTCCGGCGCGCGGCCCGAGACGCAGATCCACACGCACCTGTGCTACTCGGAGTTCAACACCGTGGTGGATGCGATCGACGGGCTCGACGCCGACGTCACGAGCATCGAGGCCGCCCGCTCGAGGATGGAGGTCGTCGCCGCGCTCGCCGAGCACGGCTTCTCGCGCGGCATCGGACCCGGCGTGTACGACATCCACTCCCCGCGCGTGCCCGCGACGGAGGAGCTCGACGCGCTGCTCGCGACGGCACGAGCTGCTGTAGGTGAACCCGGACTGCGGACTGAAGACGCGCGGCTACGCCGAGACGGTGGAGAGCCTCGGCAGGCTGGTCGCGGCGGCCGACCGCGCTCGCGCCGGAGTCGCCGTGCGCTGATCCGTCCCGCCCTGCGCGGGTGTGGCGGAGCGCTCGCGGGACTACCGTGGGCGCATGCCGCGGATGCAGCGGGTGCGGTCGTCGAGCGTCGACGCGGTCGGCTTCGATCCGGCGCGCAACGAGCTGACCATCCGGTTCGTCACCGGCGGCAGCTACGTGTACGGCATGGTGCCGATCGCGGTGTTCGAGGCGCTGCTCGGTGCCGACTCGATCGGACGGTTCGTGAACGAGCGCATCAAGCCGCGCTACCCGGTGCGGAGCGCCTGATGCTCACGCTCGAGCTCGCCCGCCGCATCCGCGATGCCGGCGTGCTGTGGGAGCCGGCTCCCGGGGACCGCTTCACGATCGACCGCGAGAGCGTGGGCGGCGACCTCTTCTGGATCAGCCACCTCACGATCGACGTGCACGTGATCCAGGGCCGGCCGGTGCTCGGCTTCAACGGCACCACCGAGTGGGCGCTCGACTCCGTCAGCCTCGACAGCGCGCTGTGGCTGCCGCGCGAGGACCAGCTGCGCGAGCTGCTCGGCGACCGCCTGCTGGCGCTCGAGGCGGGCGACGACGGCTGGGTGGCGCGGACGGTCGACGGGCGCTTCCGCGACCCCGACGCCGAGGTCGCCTACGCGCTCGCCCTGCTCGCCGCGCTCGAGTGACCTGCGCGCGGCCGACCGTCGCGCGGCCGCCGGCGCTTGTGTGACGCCGTGTTGCGTCCCGGTGCGCGAGCGACC
>JBAZPY010000403.1:0-2514 GCA_041645515.1 Agrococcus sp. | reverse complement strand
CTGGTGCAGGCGCACGCCGATCGGGTCGATGCCGCGGTCGGCCTCGTTCTGCTCGATCTCGCCGTAGCCGCCGTTGTCAACGACGACGACCGCGATGTCGAGCCGCTGCTCGACGGCGGTCGCGAGCTCCTGCACGCTGAACATCAGCGCGCCGTCGCCCGTGACGACGAGCACCGGCGACTCCGGTGTCGCGATCTTCGATCCGATCGCGGCGGGAAGTCCGTAGCCGAGCGTCGCGTACGCGGGCATGTATGGCATCGACGCGGGGGCGTTCTGGCGCACCGCGCTCGTCATGCCGTAGTAGGTGATCTGCGACGAGTCGCCGGTGACGACCGCGTGCTTCGGGATGCCGGCGGCGATAGCCTCTGCGGCCGCCATCTCGCGCGGCGCGAAGACCCTCGCCGCGTCGACGAGCGATGCGCGCACCGCGTCGAGGTCCTGCGGGTCGGCCGGCTCGCGGTGGATGCGGGAGGCGAGCGCCTTGATCACGGCACGGGCGTCGCCCTGCAGCCGGATCGTCGACGCGAGGTTCTTGTCGAGCTGCGCCGCATCGATGTCGACGCGGATCACGGCACCCGCGGGCGCCAGCTCGTTGCCCCACAGCTCGGCCTCGCCGAGCTTCGAGCCCACGACGAGCAGCGCATCCGATGCGTTGACGACCTCGGCGGCGGGCGCGAGCCGCAGCTCGCTGCCGAGCGACAGCGGGTGCGACTCCGGCACGGCGCCCTTGCCGTTGAGTGTCGTCAGCACGACGGCGCCGAGCCGCTCGGCGAGCGCGGTGAGCAGCGCGGAGGCGCGCACCGCTCCCCCGCCGGCGATGATGACCGGATGCGTCGCGACCTCGAGCGCGGCCGCCGCGGCATCGAGCGCGGTGTCGTCGAGCGGCGCCGCAACGGCGGGTTCGCGGGGCGTGAGCAGCGCGTCGTCGATGTCGGTCTCGGCTTCCAGCACGTCGAGCGGCACCTCGATGTGCACGGGGCGCGGGCGGCCGGAGCGGAAGAGCGCGAAGGCGTCGTGCACCGCCTCGACGGCCTCCTCGGCCGAGCGCACGCGCCGGCTCCAGAGCAGGATCGCGGCGGCGGCGGCCGACTGGTCCTTGGTCTCGTGCAGCGCGCCGCGGTCGGCGAACTCGTCGCCGATGGCGACGCCGGGCGAGAGCACGATCATCGGCCGTGACTCGGCGAAGGCGGTGCCCCCGGCGGACAGCGCGTTCAAGAGCCCAGGGCCGCTCGTGGTGATCACGACACCGGGCGTGACCTCGGTAGACGACCCCGTGCCGCGCGCCGAGCGTCGCTGCGCCCACGCATCCGCCGCGTAGCCGGCGCCCTGCTCGTGCCGCGTGGTGACAGCGCGGATGCCGAGCGCCGGCAGGTGCCGGTAGAGCTCGAGGTTGTGGGTGCCGGGGATGCCGAAGACCGTGTCGACGCCGTACCCGGCGATGGTCTGCAGCACGGCCCAGCCGGCGTTCCTGCGGTGCTCGGTCATCGTGCGGTCTCGAACGCGCGCGCGGATGCGGCGGCAGACGTGACCTTGACCTCGGGCGCACGGTGCGCCTCCACCCCGTGCGCCTCGATCCCGGCCACCCAGGTGGCGAGCACGCCGATGCCCGCGATCTCGCGGACCGGCGTCTCGACCGGGTCTGCGGCAAGCACCGCGAAGTCGGCTGCCTTGCCGACCTCGAGCGAGCCGAGGTCGCGCTCGCGGCCGAGCGCACGGGCGGCGTTGATCGTGTGCGCGCGGAGCGCCAGCTCGGCGCTGATCGCCAGCTCGTCGCCGCCCAGCTGCACCCCGCGCCGCGTGATGCGGGACGCGGCCGCCTGCACGGCCTCGAGCGGCCTCGGGTCGGCGACCGGGGCATCCGACGAGATGACGAGCGGCAGACCGGCCCTCTCGAACTCGCCGAGCGGGTTGAACCGCTCCCCCGGCGTGCCGATGGCGCGCGTGACGCCCTCGCCCCAGTTGAAGTGGTGCTGCGGCTGGTTGACGGGGATGATCCCGGCGACCGCCATGCGCTGGATCTGCTCGGGCGTCGGCAGGCCGCAGTGCTCGATGCGGTGGCGCGCGTCGGCGTCGGGACGCTCGGCGAGCGCCGCCTCGAGGCCCGCGATCACCATCTCGAGCGCATCGGGCGACTGCGAGTGAGTGGCCGTCTGCAGGCCCACCGCGTGCGCGCGGGAGACGAGCGAGCGGTACTCCTCGGGCTGGTGGTACAGCTGCCCGGTGCGGCACGGGTCGTCGAGGTAGCCCTGCGGGAACCAGGCGGTCTCGCCGCCGAGCGTGCCGTCGGCGTAGAGCTTGATGCCCTGGATGGCGAGCCGCTCGTTGCCGAGCGGGCCGTGCAGGCCCAGCTCGAGCGCGGCGTCGAGCAGGTGCGAGAGCAGGTAGCCCGAGACGCGCATCGTGAGCCCGCCGGACTCGGCGAGCCGCAGGTAGGTGTCGAGCTCGCGCTTCGTCACCTGCGCGTCGCCGATGGCGGTGACGCCGCCGGCGAGGAACTGCGCCTGCGCGCTCTCG
>JBAZPY010000402.1:0-2514 GCA_041645515.1 Agrococcus sp. | reverse complement strand
TAGAGGACGATCACGAGGATGTTCGCCTGCACCGTGAAGTAGGCGAAGTGCTCGGTCGGCGGCTCGCCCGAGCGCACCATGTTCACGATGTTCCACGCCTCGGCGAGCACCGCGGTGAGCACGACGACGACGCGCCACGCGACCACCGGGACCGCGCGGTCGTGGAAGGGCCAGCGCCGTCGCATGCCGCCATGATCGCACGCGGCGGGCGCGCGCCCGCAGGTGCGGGAGAATGGTCGCCATGGCAACCCAGGTGCACCCGGCGCGCGGCATGCGCGACTTCCTGCCCGTCGAGAAGCGGCGCCGCGAGCGCGTGCTCCGCGTCATCAGGGACGCCTACGAGGACCACGGCTTCGAGGAGATCGAGACACCGGTGGTCGAGGACGCCGACCGCCTGCACGCGGGCCTGGGCGGCGACAACGAGAAGCTCGCGTTCGCCGTGATGCGACGCGGGCTCAGCGTCGACGACCTGCGCGCGGCGGAGGCGCCGCTCGCCCTCGCCGACCTCGGCCTGCGTTTCGACCTCACGGTGCCGCTCGCGCGCTTCATCGCCTCGAACCGCGCGGCGCTGCCGCCCGTCTTCCGCGCCATCCAGATCGCGCCGGTGTGGCGCGCCGAGCGCCCGCAGCGCGGCCGCTACCGCCAGTTCATGCAGTGCGACATCGACATCGCGGGCGAGGCGGGCATCGCCGCGGAGCTCGAGCTGCTCGCGGCGACGGCCGATGCGCTGACCCGGCTCGGGATCCCCGACGCGTTCATCCGCGTCAACGACCGACGCATCCTCGCGGCGGCGCTCGAGCACGCGGGCGTCGCCGAGGAGCTGCGCGAGGGGGCGCTCGTCACGGTTGACAAGCTCGACAAGATCGGCCGCGAGGGCGTGGCCGAGGAGCTCACGTCGCGCGGCGTCGACGGCGAGCGGCTGCTCGCGACGCTCGACGCGATCCAGTCGGGGGAGGCGCTCGAGGGCTTCGACGACACCGTGCTCGACGGGGTGCGCCAGCTGCTCGGCGCGAGCGTCGGCATCCGCCTCGACTTCGACCCCACGCTCGTGCGCGGCATGGGCTACTACACGGGCCCGATCTTCGAGATCGCGCATCCCGACCTGCCCTACTCGATCGGCGGCGGCGGCCGCTACGACGGCATGATCGGCCGCTTCCTCGGCCAGGAGCTGCCCGCCGTCGGCATCTCGCTCGGGTTCGAGCGGCTCGTCGACCTCGTCGCGCTGCCGGAGGACAGCGCGCGCGAGGCGATCGCGCTGCTCGTCGACAAGTCGGTCGCGCCGGCCGCCGCGCTCGCGATCAAGCGCGACCTCGTCGCGGCCGGCCAGACGGTGCGCATGCAGCGCCGCACGAAGAACGTGACGGGCCTGCTCGAGCAGCTGGCCGCATCCGGCGCCACGCACTTCGCCTTCGTGCGCCCGGGCGACGCCGCGGCGACGCTGGACGTCAAGCCCATCTCCTGACGCGCCGTCGAGGCGGGCTAGGCTCGACAGCGGCCATCCACTGCGACCGCCGTCCACTGCGAAACAAGGAGCACCCGTGGCACTCATCGACACCCTGCAGGCACGCGAGATCCTCGACTCCCGCGGCAATCCGACCGTCGAGGTCGAGGTGCTGCTCTCCGACGGCTCCGTCGGCCGTGCCGCCGTGCCGAGCGGCGCGTCCACCGGCGCCTTCGAGGCGTTCGAGCTGCGCGACGGCGACAGCGCCCGCTACCTCGGCAAGGGCGTCGAGCAGGCGGTCGACGCCGTGAACGAGGAGATCGCCGAGGCGATCGAGGGCCTCTCGGCCGACGACCAGCGCATCGTCGACTCCACGCTCGTTGAGCTCGACGGCAGCGACAACAAGAAGAACCTCGGCGCGAACGCGATCCTGGGCGTCTCGCTCGCCGTCGCGAAGGCGGCGGCGGACTCCGCGAAGCTGCCGCTGTTCCGCTACCTGGGCGGCCCGAACGCGTTCCTGCTGCCGGTGCCGATGATGAACGTCATCAACGGCGGCGCGCACGCCGACACGGGCGTCGACATCCAGGAGTTCATGGTGCTGCCCATCGGCGCCGAGACGTTCCGCGAGGGCCTGCGCTGGGGCGCGGAGACCTACCACGCGCTCAAGAGCATCCTCAAGGAGCAGGGCCTGTCCACCGGCCTCGGCGACGAGGGCGGCTTCGCCCCCGACCTGGCGAGCAACCGCCTCGCGCTCGACCTCCTCGTGCAGGCGATCGAGAAGGCCGGCTTCACGCCCGGCAGCGACATCGCCCTCGGTCTCGACGTGGCCGCCTCGGAGTTCTTCGAGAACGGCGTCTACCGCTTCGAGGGCCAGGAGCGCTCGAGCGCCGACATGACCGACTACTTCACCGAGCTCGTCGACGCCTACCCGCTCGTCTCGATCGAGGACCCGATGAACGAGGAGGACTGGGAGGGCTGGGCAGCCCTCACCGAGCGCCTCGACGACCGCGTGCAGATCGTCGGCGACGACCTGTTCGTCACGAACCCGGAGCGTCTCATCGAGGGCATCGAGC
>JBAZPY010000401.1:0-2518 GCA_041645515.1 Agrococcus sp. | reverse complement strand
AGCACATCCTGCGCGGGATGGACGACGGCGCGTGGCGCGAGCGCGTGGTGAGCGTGCGCTACAACGCCTCCACCAAGAGCCACGCGGAGCTCGACGAGGCCACCGCCCTCGACGCCGGCGACATCGCCGAGCTGCGGCTGGGGCACCGGCAGCTGCGCGAGCGGCTGCCGAACCTCGCGGTCGTCGGCGGATGCTGCGGCACCGGCAGCAGGCACGTCGCCGCACTCTGGGAGGACGGCGCCTCTGCCTAGACTGGCTCCGTGCCAGTCAACCCCGAGCTCCAGGGCAGGCAGTACCCGCCCACGGCCCCCTACCTCGTCGGCCGAGAGAAGGTCCGCGAGTTCGCGCGCGCCGTGCAGGCCACGCACCCCGAGCACCTCGACGTCGAGGCGGCGCGCGCCGCCGGCCACGCCGACGTCATCGCGCCGCCGACCTTCCCGATCGTCATCCAGGAGCTCACGCTCCGGCAGCTGCTCGACGACGAGACCGCCGGCGTCGACTTCACGCGCGTCGTGCACGGCGACCAGCGCTTCACGGCCATCAGGCCCATCGTCGCCGGCGACGAGCTGACGGCGCAGCTGACCGTCACGAGCGTCAAGTCGCTCGGCGGCAACGACATGGTGACGAGCGAGAGCGTCATCACGGATGCGCACGGCGAGCACGTGGTGACGGCCACGTCGACGCTCGTGGTGCGCGGAGAGGCCTGATGAGCGAGATGGCACCGCTGGACGGGATGCCGCCGATGGACTCGGCGCACGAGCTCGGCGAGCTCGAGGTCGGCACGGTGGTCACGGAGCGCGACGTCACCCTCACGCGCGACTCGCTCGTGCGGTACGCGGGCGCCTCTGGCGACTTCAACCCCATCCACTACCGCGACGACGTCGCGGCGGCCGTGGGCCTGCCCGGCGTGCTCGCGCACGGCATGCTCACGATGGGCGCCGCCGTGCAGCCGGTCGTCGACTGGGCCGGTCCGTCGCGCATCCTCGACTACCAGGTGCGGTTCACGCGCCCCGTCGTGGTGGACCCGGAGACGGGTGCGCAGCTGCACGTCGTCGCGACCGTGGGTCGGGTCGACGAGGCCAGCGCGCGCATCGACCTGACCGTCACCGTCGACGGGAAGACCGTGCTCGGCAAGGCGCAGGTCGTCGTGGCGACCGGCCGATGACCGCTCCGCGGAGGCTCGCCGACGCCACCACCATGCGTGTCGGCGGCGACGTCGACCACTGGATCGAGGCGACCACGCGCGACGAGGTCGTCGCGGCCTACGCGGACATCCTGGACCGCGATGACGAGCACCTGCTGCTGGGCGGCGGCTCCAACACGGTCGCCTCCGACGAGCCCTACCGCGGCACGGTGCTGCGGATCGCGACCCGGGGCATCCGCACCCTGCCCGCGGCGGAGCGGCCCCACCGGCCCGCGGGCGAGGACCCGCCGGTCGACGACGCCGTCGTGCTGCGGGTCGAGGCGGGGGAGTCGTGGGATGCGCTCGTCGCGCTCGCGGTCGAGGAGGGGCTCACCGGCATCGAGGCGCTGAGCGGCGTGCCGGGCTGGGTCGGCGCGGCGCCGATCCAGAACATCGGCGCCTACGGCCAGGAGGTGTCCTCGACGCTGCAGGGCCTTGAGCTGCTGGCGCCAGGCGACGACGGCGAGCTCGAAGCGCGGTCCGTGCCCGCCTCCGAGCTCATGCTCGGCTACCGCGACTCGGCGATCAAGCGCGGCGTGCTGACGGGCGTCGTGCTGTCAGTCGACTTCCGGTTGCGGCGCTCGTCCGATGGCCGCAGCCAGCCCGTCGCGTACCAGCAGCTCGCGACCGCGCTGGGCGTCGAGCTCGGCACCCGCGTGCCGCTCGAGGACGTGCGCGCCTCCGTGCTCGCGCTGCGCGCCTCGAAGGGCATGGTGCTCTCCGACGACCCCGACTCGGTGAGCGCCGGCTCGTTCTTCACCAACCCGGTCGTGTCGGCCCGGTTCGCGGCGGGACTGCCGAAGGACGTGCCGAGCTGGTCGACCGCGCCCGAGCCGCGTGCGACCGTGCTGCCGCTCGACGCCGACACGGCGCTCCCGTCGCTCGACCGGCCGGTGCCCCGAGTGAAGCTCTCCGCCGCGTGGCTCATCGAGCACGCGGGGATCGGTCGCGGCTTCTCGCTGCCGGGGTCGCGCGCCGCCATCTCGTCGAAGCACACGCTCGCGCTGACGAACCGCGGCGGTGCGACGGGTGAGGAGATCGCCGAGCTGGCGCGCTTCGTGCAGGCGCGCGTCGAGAACCAGTTCGGCGTGCACCTGGTGCCGGAGCCCGTGCTGGTCGGCCTCTCGCTCTAGCCGCATCCCGCGGGACCGGCGCTGTGGCTGGCGAGATGCGCGCCGGCCGACGGGCGTTGGCTCCGCCATGGCACAGCACGCACAGCCCGCACCGTCCACGCGCCCTCCCGCGCAGCTCCGGCTGGTCGTCGAGGTCGACGACTTCGACGCCGCCCTCTCCTTCTACCGCGACGCGCTCGGCCTGCCCGAGATCGCGGCGTTC
>JBAZPY010000400.1:0-2520 GCA_041645515.1 Agrococcus sp. | reverse complement strand
TCGGGCTGCTCGTCCTGCTCGCGGTGGGCGTGCTCATCTCGACCACGACCATCCGCGAGCCCCCGGGGTCGACGAACACGCTCGGGGCTCGCGTCGTGCCCTACGGGGTCGGCGCCCTGCTGCTCGTCTCGTCGCTCGCCGTGCTCGTCGGCCAGCTCCGTGGCCGCTTCGGCCACCCCGAGGCGGGCGAGGACATCGACCTCGAGCACGGCACCGCCTGGATCCCGACCGGCATCCTGGCGCTGAGCTTCCTCTCCCTCATGGTCACCATCCCGTTCCTCGGGTGGCCGCTCGGCGTCACCATCCTGTTCGCCGGCGCATCGCTCGCCCTCGGCGCGAAGCGCTGGTGGGTCGCCGTGCTCATCGGGCTCGCCATGGGCGTCGTCACCCAGCTCGTGTTCGGCACGCTGCTCGGCCTCTCGCTGCCGCCCACCGGCACCCTGACCTCCTGGATCGGCATCTGATGGACACCTGGACCCTGCTGCTGGAGGGATTCGCCACCGCGCTGCAGCCGATCTACCTGCTGTACGCGCTGCTCGGCGTGCTGCTCGGCACGGCCGTCGGTGTGCTGCCCGGCATCGGCCCGGCCATGACGGTCGCGCTGCTGCTGCCGATCACCTACTCGCTCGAGCCCACCGCCGCCTTCATCGTCTTCGCCGGCATCTACTACGGCGGCATGTACGGCGGTTCGACCACGTCGATCCTGCTGAACACGCCTGGCGAGTCGGCGTCGATCGTCACCGCGCTCGAGGGCAACAAGATGGCGCGAGCGGGGCGTGGCGCTGCCGCGCTCGCCACAGCGGCGATCGGCTCGTTCGTGGCCGGCACCATCGCGACCGTGCTGCTGACGCTCCTCGCGCCCACCGTGGCGCGCTTCGCCGTGAGCCTCGGCCCGGCCGACTACTTCGCGCTCATGGTGATCGCGTTCCTCACGGTCGGCGCGCTGCTGGGCGACAGCGCCTGGCGCGGCATGGTGTCGCTCTCCGTCGGCCTCTTCATCGGACTCATCGGCGTCGACACGCTGACCGGCCAGTCGCGCTTCACCTTCGGCGTCCCGCAGCTCGGCGACGGCATCGACGTCGTGCTCGTGGCCGTCGGCCTCTTCGCGCTCGGCGAGGCGCTGTACGTCGGCTCGCGACTGCGCCACGGCACCATCCCGATCATCCCGATCACCCGCGGCTGGCGCACCTGGATGCGCCGCTCCGACTGGGCGCGCTCGTGGAAGTCGTGGCTGCGCGGCGCAGCGATCGGCTTCCCGATCGGCTCGATCCCCGCCGGCGGCGCCGACGTCGCGACCTTCCTGTCGTACGCGACGGAGCGCAGCGTCGCGAAGCCGGAGTACCGCAAGCAGTTCGGCAAGGGCGCGATCGAGGGCGTGGCCGGTCCGGAGGCGGCGAACAACGCGGCCGCCGCCGGTGTGCTCGTGCCGCTGCTGACGCTCGGCATCCCGACGACGGCCACGGCGGCGATCATGCTGAGCGCCTTCCAGACCTACGGCATCCAGCCCGGTCCGCGCCTGTTCGAGACGCAGTCGGCGCTCGTGTGGGCGCTCATCGCCAGCCTCTTCATCGGGAACACGCTGCTGCTCGTGCTGAACCTGCCGCTCGTAGGCATGTGGGTGAAGCTGCTGCAGATCCCGCGGCCCTACCTCTATGCGGGCATCCTCGTGTTCGCCGGGCTCGGCGCGTACGCGGCGAACTTCACGGTCTTCGACATCGGTGTGCTGCTCGTGCTCGGCGTGCTCGGCTTCTTCATGCGGCGGCTCGGCTTCCCGATCGCGCCGCTCGTCGTGGGCGCGATCCTCGGCCCGATGGCCGAGGAGCAGCTGCGAAAGGCGATGCAGATCGGCCAGGGCGACCCGTCGTACCTGGTGCAGAGCCCCTTCGCGATCGTCGCGTACATCGCGATGGCGCTCATCATCGCCCTCGCGCTGTGGCTGAAGCGCCGCCGCGCGCGCTTCGAGGCGTCGCTGCCGCCCGCCGACACGGTGGCGATCGCGACGCTCGACGAGGAGATCGAGTCGCAGGAGCCGCACCCGGAGCTGGACCGCGGCCGGCTGTCGACCCAGGCGCTGCCGCGCCAGCGCTCGACCTCGAACCCTCCCGACGGGTCCGACGCGGGCGGCGACGGGTAGGCGCGACGCCGACGGATGTCTGGAAGGGGGAGGCTGCTGCCTCCCCCTTCTGCATGTCGGCCGCCGCGCGTAGCGTCGCCCGCACAGCGGTCGACGGCGACCGCCGACGACGGGAGCGACCATGGCGATGGAGTACCGCATCGAGCTGATCTTCGTGCCGGTGAGCGACACCGACCGCGCGAAGGCGTTCTACACCGAGCAGCTCGGCTGGAACGCCGACTTCGACTAGGCCGTGCAGCCCGGCCTGCGCTTCGTGCAGGTCACGCCCCCCGGCTCGGCGTGCTCGATCGCGTTCGGCGAGGGCATCGCCGAGGACGAGCCGGGCAGCATGCGCAACGTGCAGGTGGTGATCGATGACGCGGATGCGACGCGCGCGGCGCTCATCG
>JBAZPY010000399.1:0-2523 GCA_041645515.1 Agrococcus sp. | reverse complement strand
ACCCGGCGCTCGTCGCGCGCGAGCTCGGCCTCGCGGCCCCCAGCCCGAACTCGATCGACGCGACCAGCGCACGCGACGTCGTCGCGGAGCTCACGTTCGTGCTCACCATGACCGCGATCGACCTCTCGCGCCTCGCCGAGGAGGTCATCTTCTGGTCGACGCGCGACGTCGGCTTCGCGAGGCTGCACGACGGCTTCTCGACCGGCTCGTCGATCATGCCCCAGAAGAAGAATCCCGACATCGCCGAGCTCGCGCGCGGCAAGGCCGGGCGCCTCATCGGCGACCACGCGGGCCTGCTCGCGACGCTCAAGGCGCTGCCGCTCGCGTACAACCGCGACCTGCAGGAGGACAAGGAGCCCGTCTTCGACGCGGTCGACCAGCTGCAGGTGCTGTTGCCGGCATTCGCGGGGATGGTGGCGACGCTCGACTTCGACGAGGCGCGGATGCGCGCGGGCGCGGCCGCCGGCTACGCGCTCGCGACCGACGTGGCGGAGTGGCTCGTCAAGCGCCGGGTGCCGTTCCGCGAGGCGCACGAGATCTCCGGAGCGCTCGTGCGGCTGTGCGAGCAGCGCGGCATCGAGCTCGACGAGGCCACCGATGACGACTACCGCAGCATCAGCGAGCACCTCACGCCCGAGGTGCGCTCGGTGCTGACCGTCGATGGCGCGATCGCCTCGCGCGACGGGGTCGGCGGCACGGCGCGCTCCGCCGTCGACGCGCAGCTGCGCTCGCTCGACGCGCGGCTCGCTCGGCTCGACGAGCGCTGACGGTAGGTTCGACTGGTGATCGATCCCGCGCCCGTCCAGCTCGACCCCGCCTTCGACAACGTCTGGGACGAGCTGCAGTACCGCGGCAGCGTGCACGTCTCCACCGACCCGGAGGCGCTGCGGACGCTGCTCGGCGGCGACCCGATCACCTTCTACTGCGGCTTCGACCCGACGGCGCCGAGCCTGCACCTCGGCAACCTCGCGCAGCTCATCGTCATGCGCCGGCTGCAGCTCGCCGGCCACCGGCCGCTCGCGCTCGTCGGCGGGTCCACCGGGCTCATCGGCGACCCCAAGCCCACGAGCGAGCGGCAGCTGAACACGCGCGAGACCGTCGCCGAGTGGGTGACGTACCTGCAGGCGCAGGTGCTGCGCTTCCTCTCCGACGAGGGCGAGAGCGCCGTCCGGCTGGTCAACAACCTGGACTGGACGGCACCGCTGTCGACGGTCGACTTCCTGCGGGAGATCGGCAAGCACTTCCGCGTCGGCACGATGCTGCGCAAGGACGCCGTCGCCGCGCGCATGGAGTCGGACGAGGGCATCTCCTACGCCGAGTTCAGCTACCAGGTGCTGCAGGGCATGGACTTCCTCGAGCTGCACCGCCGCTACGGCTGCCTGATGCAGACGGGCGGCAGCGACCAGTGGGGCAACCTCACCGCCGGCACCGAGCTGCTGCGCAAGGCGGACGGCGTGCATGCCCACGCGATCGGCACGCCGCTCATCACCGACGCCGAGGGCCGCAAGTTCGGCAAGAGCGAGGGCAACGCCGTCTGGCTCGACGCCAACCTGACGACCCCGTACGCGATGTACCAGTTCTGGCTCAACCAGGACGACGCGATCGTGATCCAGCTGCTGAAGTCGTTCACGTTCCTGCCCAAGGAGCGGATCGAAGCGCTCGCGACCGCGACGCTCGAGGCGCCGTTCCGCCGGGAGGCGCAGCGCGTGCTCGCGATCGAGGCGACGACCTTCATCCACGGAGCGGAGGCGACGCAGCAGGCGATCGATGCATCGCAGGCGCTGTTCGGCAGCGGCGATCTCGCCGTGCTCGACGCTCGGACGCTCGCCGCCGCGGTGGGCTCGCTCGACAAGCAGGCGACGGCGACGCCGGATGCGCCGGTGCTGCAGCTGCTGCAGGAGACGGGTCTCGTCGACTCGCTGTCCGACGGCCGGCGGGCGATCGCGCAGGGCGGGGTCTCCGTGAACAACCAGCGCATCGACGACCCGGGCGCGACGCTCGAGGGGCGCCTGCTGCACGGGCGGTTCGCCGTGCTGCGGCGTGGCAAGAAGACGCTCGCGGGCGTCGACACGGCCGTCGACCCCGCGTGACGGGCGGCGACACGCCCGGGATGCAGGCGGTTTGGAGCACCGGGCCCCGAGCCGTGTAACGTGATCACTCGTCACCCCAAAGACGCCGAGCCGGACAGGCCAGCGGATCAAGAGGGACCACCTCCTCGCCGGAAGGCTCCACGCAGTAGCGTGTCGCGCCGGAAGCGAGTACGGTGACAATCCACTTCAATGACGACAGTGCGGAGCGCGACGCGCGACGGACGGCAGCAGCATGCAGCCGGCTGGTGCGACACGCAGACCTGACGGTCGCTCCGGATCGTGCAGCCCCAGCGGTTGCCACGGACCGGGAAACGTCGGTGACCCTGCTCCGCACGGCGTGTCGATTTGACACCGGCTGAGAAGTGGTTACGATAGAGAAGTTGCCCCGGCGCTGATCCAGAGATGGTGAGGTACGGGAGCGTCTGATCCTTGA
>JBAZPY010000398.1:0-2526 GCA_041645515.1 Agrococcus sp. | reverse complement strand
CTACACGATCGTGGCGCGCGACACCGTCGACCAGGAGTTCGCGCTCGGCCGGCAGCGATTCCTCGCCGAGCAGGGCTACGCGTACACGATCCTCGACGAGCACGAGCTCGGCATCGCCGACCACGCCGCCGCGAGCTGATGCGCTGGCGGCGGACGCTCAGGAATTGCACAGGCAACGATCAGAGACTGAGCGCATGACTGAACCCAACGCCAAGATCCTCGTCGTCGACGACGAGCCGCACATCCGCGACCTCCTCTCCACCAGCCTCCGCTTCGCCGGATTCGACGTGCGCGCGGTCGGCGCCGGCGCCGCGGCGATCTCGGCGGTGCTCGAGGACGAGCCCGACCTCATCCTGCTCGACGTGATGCTCCCCGACATCAACGGCTTCGGCGTGACGAAGCGGCTGCGCGCATCCGGCTTCACGTCGCCCATCCTCTTCCTCACCGCCAAGGACGACACCGACGACAAGATCACCGGCCTCACGGTCGGCGGCGACGACTACGTCACCAAGCCGTTCTCGCTCGACGAGATCATCGCGCGCATCAAGGCGATCCTTCGCCGCACCATGGCCGAGACGGACGACGCGACGATCCACGTCGGCGAGCTCGCCATGAACCAGGACACCCACGAGGTGACGGTCGGCGGCGAGGAGATCGAGCTCTCCCCCACCGAGTTCAAGCTGCTGCGCTACCTCATGCTCAACGCCAACCGGGTGCTGTCGAAGGCGCAGATCCTCGACCACGTCTGGGAGTACGACTTCAACGGCGACGTCGGCATCGTCGAGTCGTACATCTCCTACCTGCGGCGCAAGATCGACGACGGCGCGGCCGAGCCGATGATCGTCACCAAGCGCGGCTTCGGCTACATGCTGAAGTCGCCGAAGGCGTAGGTGGCGGGCCCGCTCGCACGCCTGCTCGGCCGCACCACGCTGGCCGGGCGCATCAGCGCACTCATCGTCGTCGTCATGACGCTCGGGCTCGCGCTCGCGGGCGTCGGCACGCTCAGCATCATCCGCGATGCGCAGGTCGCCGACGCCGACGTCGAGCTCGAGCAGGCGATGCGCGCGTTCACGAGCGAGCCCATCACGCGCACCGACGCGCCCGAGCAGTGCGACCTCGCGCAGCGCATGCCCAACACCTACTACCTCGGGGTCGCGGATGCGGCGGGCACGGTGCTGTGCGACAACAAGCTGCCCGGGCCGGCCAACCCCGACCTCTCGGGCCTGTCGCTCGGCACCGTCGCCGAGGAGGACTCGGCGTTCACCCTCTCGTCGGTCGACGGCCAGAAGCGGTGGCGCACGCTCGTCGCCCCCTCGACGGTGGAGGACACCGGCGAGCTGCTCCTCTCGGTGGTGGCCGTCGACATGACGTCGCTCGAGGCGACGACCACGACGTTCACGCTCGTGTTCACCGGCTTCTCGATGCTCGCGGTCGTGCTCGGCGCCGCCCTCACGCGCATCCTCGCCGTCTCGACCCTGCGGGGACTGCGCAAGGTCGCGGCCCAGGCGCAGCGCTTCGCCGACGGCGACTACGACACCCGCCTGACCGCCGAGCACCCGCACACCGAGGTCGGCTCGCTGCAGCTGTCGCTCAACACCATGCTCGACCGGATCGAGGCGGCGATCGAGCAGCGCGACGCCTCGGTCGCGCAGATGCGGCAGTTCGTCGGCGACGCGAGCCACGAGCTGCGCACCCCGCTCGTGTCGGTGCGCGGCTACGCCGAGCTCTACCGCATGGGCGCCATCTCGCGGCCGGAGGACGTCGCGAACGCGATGGAGCGCATCGAGGGCGAGGCGAAGCGCATGGCGCGGCTCGTCGAGGACCTGCTGCAGCTCGCGCGGCTCGACGAGCGCCGGCCGCTCGACCTGCAGCCGCTCGACCTCGTGCCGCTCGTCAACGACGCCGCGAGCGACACCCGGGTGGGCGCGACCGACCGGCAGGTCGCGGTGCTGCCCGTGGCGGCGGATGCGATCGGCCCGGTCGCCGGCGCCGCCGACGATGCGCCCACGAGCGGTGTCTTCACCCCGCCCCCGCTCACGCCGCCCGCGATCGTGCTCGGCGACGAGCACGCGCTGCGGCAGGTGATCTCGAACCTCATCGGCAACGCGCTGCGGTACACGCCGGAGGGCACGCCGATCGAGCTGGGCGTCGGCGTCTCCACCCGCCGCCGCGAGGCGGTCGTGCTCGTCATCGACCACGGCGAGGGCGTGCCCGAGGAGCTGCGCTCACGCGTCTTCCAGCGCTTCTTCCGGGCGGAGGGCTCCCGCGCGCGCGAGCTCGGCGGCTCCGGGCTCGGGCTCGCGATCGTCGCGGGCATCGTGCGCGCCCACAGCGGGCGCGTCGATGTCGTGGAGACGCCGGGCGGCGGCGCGACGTTCCGCATCGCCATCCCGCTGGCCGACGACGCTGCCGTGATGGCGCTGTCGCAGCGGCTGCGGCCCGACGTGACGGCGTCGGGCGATCCACAGGCCGCCGTCCGCGGCCTCGCCTGAGCCGCGCATCCGTCTACCTTCTCCCCCGTGCGCG
>JBAZPY010000397.1:0-2527 GCA_041645515.1 Agrococcus sp. | reverse complement strand
TCGCGCGACCTCATCACGGCGCTCGGCCTCACCGGCATGTCGGCGCTGCTGTACGGCGTGGGCCTGGCCGTGGCCATCTGGGGCGGGCCGGCCGGCTTCGTGCCCGCGCCGCCGCCCGGCGGCTGACCCGTCCCGTCCGGCGCGCTACCGGCGGGCGGATGGGTCCGGCTCGTCGCCGCCGCCCGGCCGCTCGTCGAGCGCCGCGTCCTCCACGTCGCCGTCACCGGCGCTCGCGCCGCGCTTGCGGCCCTCGCGCATCCGCTGCAGGTCGGCGGCCGCCTCCTGCCGCAGCCTGCCGAAGAAGACGATGCTCGCCGCGAACGCGAAGGCGATCGAGACGGGCAGCGACAGCCACCACGGCACCTGCGCGATCATCAGCACCGCGAAGGGCACGAGGAAGAGCAGGGCGCGCACGACGAGGTAGCGCATCGAGGGAGCCATGCACCAAGTCTATGAGCGACCCACAGCCAAGCGACGTAGGGTAGACGCATGAGGTGGTTGATCGTAGGCGGAGTCCTGGCCCTCGTGGTCACGGTCTACGCGCTCGTCGACCTCACGGTGACCGACGATCGACGCATCCGACGCCTGAATCGCGTGCTGTGGGTCGTGCTCATCGTCGTGCTGCCGGTCATCGGCCCGCTCGGCTGGCTCGCGTGGGGCAAGGGGCCGCGATCCGACGCGCGCCCGATGGCGCCCGACGACGACCCGTCCTTCTCTCGCTCCACCGACGTCACCGACGCCGAGGCGGACCGCCGCATCGCCGAGATCGAGGCGCAGCTCGCCGCGCTCGACGCCGAGGTCGAGATCGTGCGACCGACGAAGCCCGAGCCGCAGCCCGAGCCCGAGCCCGAGCCGGACCCCGACCCCCCTGCCGACGACACCGACGGGCAGGGCCGCAAGGCGCCTGACGACGGCGACGCCGCGCGTGCCTGAGGCCCTCGGGGCCGCCGCATACGCCGACCGCCTGGTCGCCGCGCTCGCGGGCGCCGGGGTCGCCGACCTGGTCGTCTCACCGGGCTCCCGCTCGCAGGCGATCGCGCTCGCCGCCGCGCGCGCCGACCGCGCCGGCGACCTGGCGGTGCACGTGCGCATCGACGAGCGCTCCGCCGCCTTCCTCGCGCTCGGGCTCGCGCGCGAGAGCGGCGCGCCGGCCGCGATGGTCGTCACGAGCGGTACCGCCGTGGCCAACCTGCACCCCGCGATGCTCGAGGCGCACCACAGCGACGTGCCGCTCATCGCGATCAGCGCCGACCGGCCCGCGGAGCTGCAGGGCATCCGCGCCAACCAGACGGCGCGGCAGCCGGGCATCTTCGGCGACGCGGCGCGCGTGGTGCTCGACCTGTCCGCGGATGCGCTGCTCGACCCCGAGGGCGACGCGGTCGCGGCGGTGCGCGCGGCGCTCGGCTGGCGCACCGACGGCGCCCACACCGAGCCGGGCCCCGTGCAGCTGAACATCGCCTTCCGCGAGCCGCTCTCGGGCGGGGAGCCCGCGAGCGGGCCCGCCGTCGAGCGCGTCGAGCGGCCGCCGATGCCGACCGCGACCCTCGAGGCGGCGGAGCGCACCGTCGTGATCGCGGGAGCCGACGCCGGGGCCGCCACGGTCGACCTCGCCGAGGCGATCGGCGCCCCGCTCATCGCCGAGCCCACCTCCGGCGCCCGCTTCGGCCCCATGCTCGTGCCGCACGGGCGCGACGTCATCCCGGCGCTCGCCGACGAGGTGCGGCGCGTGGTGGTCGTCGGGCACCCGACGCTCGCCCGGTCGGTGACCGGGCTCATCCGGCGGCCCGACGTCGAGGTCGTGACGATCGGCCGCGCCGGTCAGGACAACGTGCGCGGCACCGGCGCCGGCAGCGTGCTCGCCGGCCGCATCGCGGTCGAGGAGGCCGACGAGCCGGACCGCGCGTGGCTGGAGCGCTGGGTCAGTGCGGGACGGCGGCTCGCGATCGAGCGCGACGCCGAGCGCGGCCCCGACTCGGGGCTGGCGCGCGTCGACTACGCGAGGGCAGAGCTCGCCGAGGGGCGCACGCGCATCTCCCGCCGCGACCTCGTCACAGCGGTGTGGGACCGCACCTGGCCGCACGACCGGCTCGTCGTCGCCGCCTCCCGGCTCATCCGCGAGCTCGACGCCTTCGCGGGCCCCAAGGCGGTCACCGCCAGGGCCAACCGCGGGCTCGCCGGCATCGACGGCACCGTCAGCACCGCATCCGGTGTCGCCATCGCGCACGAGCGCTCCGGGCAGGGCGGCATCACCCGGCTGCTGATCGGCGACCTCGCGCTGCTGCACGACGCCGGCGGGCTCAACGTGCCGCCGGGCGAGCCGCGGCCGCGGCTGCAGATCATCGTCGGCAACGACCGGGGCGGCTCGCTCTTCGAGCTGCTCGAGGTCGCCGGCAGCGCCGACCCGGCCGACTTCTCGCGCGTGCAGCGCACCCCGCACGACGTCGACCTCGAGCACCTCGCCGCCGCCTTCGGCTGGCCGTTCGAGCGGGTCGTCGACCGCGCGGGCCTCCGCAGGGCGCTCTCGCAG
>JBAZPY010000396.1:0-2533 GCA_041645515.1 Agrococcus sp. | reverse complement strand
CCACGAGTACGCGCTCGTCGCCGCGAGCCGCGACTGGCACGACCCCGACAACGACAACGGCGGCCACTTCGCCGCTGGCGCGCCCGACTTCGTCGACACCTGGCCCGTGCACTGCGTCGCGGGCAGCCCGGGTGCCGACTACCACCCCGCGCTCGATGCCCTCGCGATCGACGTGCACGTGAAGAAGGGGCAGGGCAAGCCCGCGTACTCGGCGTTCGAGGGCGTGACCGACGATGACGAGACGCTCGCCGAGGTGCTCGAGGAGCAGGGCATCGACGAGCTCGACGTCGTGGGCATCGCGACCGACTACTGCGTGAAGGCGTCGGCGCTCGACGGGGCGCTCGCGGGCCTCGAGGTGCGGGTCATCGACGCCCTCACCTCGGCGGTGTCCCCGGAGACGAGGCAGACGGCGCTCGACGAGATGCGCGACGGCGGCGTGGAGGTCGTGCGACGGCACTGACGCGCCACGGTTGCGCCCCGTTGTTTAGTTAGCCTCCGACAAGTAGGCTGTCTGCATGACTTCGTCGCGCACGGCCGATCGACCCGCCCGCAGGGTGCCCGCCTGGCTGCGGGTGCTGATCCCCGCGGTCCTCATCCTGGGCTGGCTGGCGGCGGCCGGCATCGGCGGGCCGACCTTCGGCAGGCTCTCCACGGTCGTCTCGAACGATCAGACGAGCTTCCTGCCCGCGAGCGCCGAGTCGACGGAGGTGCAGGCGCTGCTGCCCGAGTTCCTCGGCGCCGACGAGGTGCCCGCCATCGTCGTGGTCGCAGGCGACGACGAGCTCGACGCATCCGCGATCGAGGCCGTCGAGTCGCTGCAGCAGACCATCGCCGAGCTCGACGGCGTCGTCGAGACGTCGCCCGTCGTGCCGAGCGAGGACGGCCGGGCGGCGCAGATCGTCGCGCTGCTGGACGGGACCGGGTCGTCGGAGGAGCTCACCGGCTCCGTCGAGCGGCTGCGCGCCGAGGTCGCGGCTGCCGACCTGGGCGATGGCGTGCAGGCGGCGGTCACGGGCCCCGCCGGGTTCAGCGCCGACATCGCCGCAGCCTTCGCCGGCATCGACGGGCTGCTGCTGCTCGTCGCGCTCGGCGCGGTCTTCGTCATCCTCATCCTGGTCTACCGCTCGCCGCTGCTGCCGGTGCTCGTGCTGTTCACCTCGGTGTCGGCGCTCTGCCTCGCGATCCTCGTCGTCTTCGCGCTCGCGCAGGCCGGCATCCTGACGCTCAGCGGGCAGACGCAGGGCATCCTCTTCATCCTCGTGGTCGGCGCCGCGACCGACTACGCGCTGCTGTACACCGCGCGCTTCCGCGAGGCGCTCGGGCAGACGCGGTCGCGCTGGCAGGCGACGCTCGCCGCGCTCCGCGGCTCCGCGGAGCCGATCGTCGCGTCCGGCGGCACCGTCATCGCCGGCCTGCTGTGCCTGCTGCTCAGCGACCTGGTCTCGAACCAGCAGCTCGGGCCGGTCGCCGCGATCGGCATCGCCGCGTCGATCCTCGCCGGCCTCACCCTGCTCCCGGCGCTGCTGCTCGCGTTCGGCCGCGTCGCGTTCTGGCCCGTCGCACCGACGCCCGAGCGCCCGCGCACGAAGGCCGAGAGCCAGGGCCTCTGGGGCGCCGTCGCGCGCCTCGTCGACCGCCGCACCCGCTCGGTGTGGATCGTCACGGCCCTCGTGCTCGGCGCGGGCGCCGTGGGCGTCACGCAGCTGCAGGCCGACGGCGTGCCCTCGAGCGACTTCGTGGTGGGGGAGTCGGAGGCGCGCGACGGGCAGGCGCTGCTGTCGGCGCACTACCCTGGCGGCTCCGGCAGCCCGACGCAGATCGTCGTGCCCGAGGGCGACCAGGACGCGGTGGCGGATGCCGTGGCCGACGTCGAGGGCGTCGAGAGCGTCGCGGTGTCGAGCGAGGACTCGCCCTCGGGCAGCATCCCGCTGCCGGTCGACCCGCGATCGCCGTTCGCCGCCGCCACCCCCACGGTGGTCGACGGTCGGGTGCTGCTGCAGGCGACGCTCGTGGACGCCCCGGACTCCGACGAGGCGCAGGCGGTCGTGCGCCAGGTGCGCGACGTGGTCGACGAGCGCTCGGCCGACGGCATCGTCGGCGGGCCGACCGCGACCGCCATCGACACGAACGACGCGTCGCAGCGCGACCGGGCCGTCATCATCCCGATCGTGCTCGTCGTGATCTCGCTCATCCTGATGCTGCTGCTGCGCTCGATCGTCGCCGCGCTGCTGCTGCTGGCGACCACCGTGCTCTCCTACGGCACCGCGCTGGGGGTCGGCGCGCTCATCCTCTCGGCCCTCGGCGTCCCCGCCATGGACCCGTCGGTGCCGCTATTCGCGTTCGTGTTCCTGGTCGCGCTCGGCGTCGACTACAACATCTTCCTCATGACGCGAGTGCGCGAGGAGGTGGCGGCGATCGGCCACCGCCGCGGGGTGCTGCGCGGCCTCCGCGTCACCGGCGGCGTGATCACCTCTGCCGGCGTAGTGCTGGCCGCCACGTTCGCCGCGCTCGGCGTCATCCCGGTGCTCTTCCT
>JBAZPY010000395.1:0-2535 GCA_041645515.1 Agrococcus sp. | reverse complement strand
CCGCTGCGGCGTCCGCCCGCTCGAGCGCGTGCGCGGCGACGGGCGCGTCGGCGAGCTCGGGGCTGTCGGCGGCGATCTCGAGGAACCCGGCGAGCGCGGTGAGCGGGGTGCGCAGGTCGTGGCTCACCTGCCCGGCGAAGTAGGCGAGCTGCTCGTTCGAGCGGCCCAGCTCGCGGGTGATGCGCCGCAGCTCGAGCACGTCGATCACCTGCCGCGCGAGCAGAGCGAGTGCCTGGCTGTCCTGCTCGGCGAGGTCGCCGGCTCGCTCGTCGAACACGCACAGCGTGCCGATCGGCACGCCGGCCGGCGTGATGAGCGGGCTCGACGCGTAGAAGCGCACGTTGGCGATCTCGCCGGTGACGAACGGGTTCTCGCGGAACCGCTCGTCCTCCCGCGCATCCGGCACCACGACGTGGCCCGGGCGGCGGAACACGACAGCGCACATCGAGTCCTCGCGCGCGCACACGCTCGGCTCGAAGCCGACCGCGGCGATCTGGTGCTGGCTGCGGTCGTCGATGATGTTGATGACGGCGGTCGAGACGCCGCAGATGGTGGCCGCGAGCTGCACCAAGCCCTCGAGATCGGGTTCCGGCGGCTGCCCGACGACTCGGTACTCGGCGATCGCCTCGCGACGCGTGATGTCGGCGATGGCGTCGCCCCGCGCGATGTCCTCGACTGTGCTCACGCACGACTCCCTCTGCCCGGCCCCGATCCGCGCGATCCACGGCCTCCTGTCGTCAGGCTACCCAGCGCGGCGGCCGTGACCTGCGGATGCGCCGAGCGCGTCGGGCGCGCGGCTCAGGCCCCGAGGCGGCGCGCGACGCCGAGGAGCAGCTCGATCTCCTCGCCGGCCCGCGACGGCTCGAGCGCGCCGAGCGCGGAGCGCAGGTAGACGCCGTCGGCGAGCAGCACGACGGTGAGGGCGAGGTCGGCGTCGCCGAGCCGCTCGGCGATGGCCGCGACGTAGTCGTCGTCGAGCCGCTGCAGCGCTGCGCGCGCGGCGGCGCCGGCGGGGGACTGGGCGAGCCGGATGATGGCCACCATGGTGCGGTCGAGCGGCGAGCCCGACGCGACCGAGGTGCGCAGGAAGGTCTCGACGATGTCGTCGGCGCCGCGGAGCGACTCGACGTCGGCGGCGCCGAGGTCGCGCAGCCGCTCGATGAGGCCGGTCGCCAGGTCGGCCTTCGAGCCGAAGTGGTAGAGCAGCCCGCCCTTGGAGACGCCGGCGCGGTCGGCGACAGCCTGCACGGTCGCCGCCCGCTCGCCGTCGTCGATGAGCAGCGTCTCGTAGGCGTCGAGCAGCTGCGCTCGAACGGTGCCGGGGGCGTCGCGGGCCATGGCACCATCATACCGTTGCCAACAAACCGTCCAGACGGTACAGTAATGCGGTCGGCAGCGTGCGAACGCGCATCGCGCCGACCGGAGACGGAGAGGGACCATGGACATCCGGCAGCAGCAGGGCCTCGGCTCGGCGAGCACCCAGGACGCGGGCGAGCATCGCGCGGGACGTCGCGAGTGGGTGGCGCTCGCGGTGCTCATGCTCCCGGTGCTGCTCATCGCGATCGACAACACCGTGCTCGGCTTCGCCCTGCCGCAGATCGCGCTCGACCTCGAGCCGACCGCCGCCGAGCAGCTCTGGATCGTCGACGCGTACTCGCTCGTGCTCGCCGGGCTGCTGGTGGCCATGGGCGGCCTCGGCGACCGCTTCGGGCGCCGCCGGATGCTGCTGATCGGGGCGACGGGCTTCGCCCTCGTCTCGGTGCTCGCGGCCTTCGCGCCCACCGCCGCAGCGCTCATCGCGGCGCGAGCCGCGCTCGGCCTCTTCGGCGCGATGCTGATGCCGTCGACGCTCTCGCTCATCCGCTCGACCTTCCCGCACCGCGGCGACCGCCGACTCGCGATCGCCGTCTGGGCGACCGCGTTCTCGGTCGGCAGCGCCGTGGGCCCGACCGTCGGCGGGCTGCTGCTCGAGCACTTCGCGTGGGGCTCGGTGTTCCTCATGGCGGTGCCCGTGCTGCTGCCGCTGCTCGTGCTCGCGCCGCTGCTCGTGCGCGAGAGCCGCGACCCGAACCCCGGCAGGCTCGATCCCCTCGGCGTCGTGCTGTCGATCGCGGCGCTCGGCGCGCTCGCGGCAGGCATCAAGCACATCGCGGTCGACGGGCTCGACCTCGTCGCGCTCGGCCTCGCCGTCGTCGCCGTCGCCGCCGGCTGGGCGTTCGTGCGACGGATGCGCGCGTCGGCCGCGCCGATGCTCGACATCGACCTGCTGCGCATCCCGGCCTTCTCGGGCGCGATCGCCATCAACCTGCTGAGCGTGATGGCGCTCGTCGGCGCGCTCTTCTTCCTCACCCAGCACCTCCAGCTCGTCGATGGGCTCTCGACGCTCGACGCGGCGCTGCTGCTCGTGCCCGGCACGATCGCGATGGTCGCGACGGGCCTCGGCGTGGTCGCGCTCGTGCGCCGCATGCCGGCGCACCGCGTCGTCGCGCTCGGCCTCGCGAGCTCGATGGCCGGCTACCTCGTCGTCGCGATCTC
>JBAZPY010000394.1:0-2537 GCA_041645515.1 Agrococcus sp. | reverse complement strand
CACCTGATGAGCCACTTTGACCTCGTCGAGGGCGTCTGGTACCCGCAGGGCGGCTTCACGCGGATCGTGGATGCACTGGCCCGGCTCGCGTCGGAGGCCGGCGCGACCCTCCGCACCGGTGCGCGGGTGCGCCGCATCCTCGTCGACGAGGGCGCCGCCCGCGGGGTCGAGCTGGCGAGCGGCGAGCGCATCGGCGCCGATCTGGTCGTCTCCGCCGCCGACGGGCACGCGACCGACACGAAGCTGCTCGCGCACGTGCCGGGCGTCGCCGCGCGCGCCCGGCGCCGCTGGGCGCGGAGCGTCGCCGGACCGTCGGCCGTGCTGGTCATGCTCGGCGTCGAGGGGCAGCTGCCCGAGCTCGAGCACCACACCCTGCTCTTCACGCGCGACTGGGAGGAGGGGTTCGGGCGCATCTTCGGCCGGGCCGCCACCGACCCGGCCGACGGCGTCACGGATCCCGCCTCGCTCTACGTGAGCCGCACCTCCGCCACCGACCCCTCGGTCGCCCCGGCCGGCCACGAGGCGCTGTTCGTGCTGGTGCCCGTGCCCGCCGACGTGCGGCTCGGCGCCGGCGGCGTGGACGGCGAAGGCGACGCCGCCGTCGAGGCGATCGCCGACCGCGCGATCGCCCAGATCGCCGACTGGGCAGGCATCGACGACCTCGCTGGCCGGGTCGTCACCCGCCGCACCATCGGCCCCGCCGACTTCGCGGCCGACTTCGATGCCTGGCGCGGCACGGCGCTCGGGCCCGCGCACACCCTGCGGCAGAGCGCCTTCCTGCGCGGCTCGACGAAGCACCCGAGGGTGCGCGACCTGCTGCTCGCGGGCTCGACCACGGTGCCGGGCATCGGCGTGCCGATGTGCCTCATCTCTGCCGAGCTGGTGGTGAAGCACGTGCGCGGCGACCGCTCGACCGGACCGCTGCAGCCCTCGGCGAGCGTCGCGGACGCCCGATGAGCCTCGCGTACCTCGCCGCGATCGCGATCGCGGCCCTCGGCACCGGCGCGATCGACGCGCACTACCGGCTCGCGCTCTTCCGCGACGCCCGGCGGGCGCTCCTCGCCGTCGTCCTCACCGCCGCCGTCATGCTCGCCTTCGACCTCATGGCGATCGCCACCGGCAACTTCCGGCTCGGTGCTTCGCCGTGGATGACGGGCATCGAGGTGCTGCCGCACCTGCCGATCGAGGAGATCGCGTTCCTGCTCTTCCTCGCCTACGTCTCGCTCGTCGCCTTCACGGGCGCCGAGCGGCTGCTCGGCTCCCGTCGCGCGAAGGGGGCGTCATGACGTACGCCGTGCTGCTCGCGCCCCTCCTCGCCGCCGCCGGCATCGCCGTCGCCGTCGCGCTCCGCCGTCGGCGCCGCAACTGGGCGGCGCTCGCGATCGCCGCCGCGATCCTGCTCGCGCTGACGATCGTGTTCGACACCGTGATGATCGCGGTCGACCTGTTCCGCTACGACGAGGCGCTGCTGCTGGGCGCCCGCGTCGGCCTCGCGCCGATCGAGGACCTCGCGTACGCGATCATCGCCCTGTTCGTCGTGGTGGCGCTGTGGCGGCTGCTGCCGTCGCGCATCCGCGCATCGTCCGCCGGGCGCTCGCGCGCGGGCGGCGCCTCGGGAGAGCCGGCGGATGCCTGAGGTCGCCAGGGACGCCGGGCTCGGCCGGCGGCTGCTGCTCGCCTCGCGGCCGGTCAGCTGGATCAACACCGCGTTCCCCTTCGCCGCCGCGATGCTGCTCACCACCGGCGAGGTCGACGCGCGGCTGGTGATCGGCGCGCTGTTCTTCCTCGTGCCGTACAACCTCGCGATGTACGGCATCAACGACGTGTTCGACTACGAGTCCGACGCCAACAACCCGCGCAAGGGCGGCCTGGAGGGCGCGCTGCTGCCGCCGTCGACGCACCGCGCGACGCTGCTGTGGTCGGCCGGCCTCGCGCTGCCGTTCGTGGTCGCGCTCGTGGCGCTCGGCGGGCCCGCGTCGTGGGCGGTGCTCGCCGTGAGCCTCTTCGCTGTCGTGGCCTACTCCGCCAAGGGGCTCCGGTTCAAGGAGGTGCCGGTGCTCGACTCGATCACCTCGAGCACCCACTTCGTCAGCCCCGCCGTCTACGGGCTCGTGCTGGCCAGCGCCGAGTGGACGCCGCAGCTGGTCGCCGTGCTCGCCGCCTTCTTCTGCTGGGGGATGGCGAGCCACGCGTTCGGCGCGGTGCAGGACGTCGTGCCCGACCGCGACGCCGGCATCGGCTCGATCGCGACGGCGCTCGGCGCCCGCGCGACGGTGCGGCTCGCGATCGCGCTGTGGGCAGCGGCCGGCGTGCTGATGCTGCTCGCGCCATGGCCCGCGTGGCTCGCCGCGGTGGTCGCCGTGCCCTACATCGCGCTCGCCGCCCCGTTCTGGAGCGTGACCGACGCGGCCAGCGGCGACGCGAACCGCGGCTGGCGCCGCTTCCTCTGGGTCAACTACGCGGCGGGCTTCGTCGTGACGATGGTGTGCATCGCGTGGGCGATGCGAGGGTGATGAGGGCGGCGCGATGAGGACGGC
>JBAZPY010000393.1:0-2539 GCA_041645515.1 Agrococcus sp. | reverse complement strand
CGCCGATGGCCTCACCCTACGCTGTTCACTGTTTACAGTCAACGCCCGCGCGTCGCCGCCGCTCCAGCGCGGGTCAACGAGCCTCGATCGCCGCGCGCATCCGGGCGTGCGAGCCCTCGAGGTGCCGGTCCAGCGCGGCGGTGGCGGCCTCGACATCGCCCGAGCGCATCGTCTCGAGCAGGCGCCCGTGGTCCTCGGCCGCGTCGGTGAGATCGCGGTCCTGGTGGATGGTCACGTCGAGCAGCGCCTCGAAGGTGGGCTTGTACTGCTCCCACGCCCCGAGCAGGCGCGGGTGCGCCGCGAGGTCGTAGATGCGCGAGTGGAACACGAGGTCGGCGGCGAGGAACGCCTCGGCGTCCCGGCGCCGCGCGCTCTCGAGCATCTCCCCCACGGCCGCCTCCGAGTCGCGCCACGCGTCGTCGTCGTCCACGCGCATCGCGCGCCGGAGCGCGAGCCCCTCGAGCGCACCGCGCAGGCTGTAGAGCTGCTCGACGTCGTCGAGCGTGAGGCCGATGACGAACACGCCCGCCGGCTTCCGCACCTCGAGCAGCCGCTCGAAGCTCAGCTGCGTGAAGGCGTCGCGCACCGGGCCCCGGCTCACCGCGAACTCCTCCGCGACCGCCTCCTCGACGAGCCGCGACCCCGGAGTGATCTCGCCCCGCACGATCCGTTGACGCAGCACGTCCGCGACCTGGCGACCGAGGCTCCTCGACCGCTGCACCTGCACTCCCGACATGACGACCTCCCGCTGTCAACCGTAGACAATGCCAGCCGGCTGCGCGCGTCGGCCTGCGCCGACGCGTCGGCTGCTACGCGAGGTGCGACGGCCGGTCGTCGACTGCCGGCTGCGCCTCGGCGGCCTTCTCCCACGGCGCGGGGATCGGGAAGTAGGCCTCGAGGAACTCGCGCACCGCGCGGGTGCGCTCCTCGACGGAGATCTCGGGGAACGAGCCGTCGTTGAGGCAGAACATGTCCTGGTCGCGCTTGCGCAGCAGCCGGCGCATCGCCGGCAGCGCCTTGCGCAGCGTCGTCTCGATGTACTGCACCTTCGCGCCGGTCTGCTGCACCGCCCGCCCGGTCATGAGCGCGTAGTAGTGGTAGAGCGAGTTCGTGACGGAGATGTCGGTCGCCGAGCGGAACCGCGCCGCGGCCGTGCGCCGGAACTCCTCGGGGAACTCCCGCTCCATCTCGGCCATCACGCCGCGCGTCAGCGGCGCCGCGCAGTGCTCGAGGTGTCGGGTGGTGATGGCGCCGAAGCGACGGCGCAGCACCTCGCGGTTGGTGCGGGCGGCGTTGTCGTGCCCCGAGCGGTCGGGCGTCGTCTCGCCGAGGCCGATGCGCGTGGTCGCCTCGACGAACTTCGTGATGCCGCCGGGCGAGAAGAACACGTCCGGCTTCAGCGGCCGGCCGAAGAACATGTCGTCGTTCGAGTACAGGAAGTGCTCGCTCAGCCCCTCGATGTGGTGCAGCTGGCACTCGACGGCGTGCGAGTTGTGGGTCGGCAGCACCGAGGTGTCGGCGAACATCGCCTCGGCCGGCACGATCGTCACCTTCGGGTGGTCGGCGAGCCAGGCGGGCGCCGGCGAATCGGTGGCGATGAAGATGCGCCGCACCCACGGCGCGTGCATGTGCACGGAGCGGAGCGCGTAGCGCAGCTCGTCGATCTGCCGGAAGCGCGCCTCGGAGTCGTCGCCCTCGCCCACCACGTAGGTCTGCATCCGCTTCGCGCGCTCGCGCTGGAACTCGTCGCTCGAGCCGTCGACCCACGAGAACACCATGTCGATGTCGAAGCCCACATCGCTCGCGAGCGGCTCCCACATGTCCCGGATCGTCTGCCACTCGCGGCCGAAGCGGTGCACGGTGTCGACGACCGCCTCGTGCCGCGGGATCGTCGCTCGTGTGAGCGCGTTGGGCAGCGGCGCGGTGAGCGACTCCTCGCCGAAGCGCCACAGCTCGAGCTGCACGGCCGTCTCGCGCCCGTACCGGAGCCGGCCCGCCGGCTCGACGCGCGGCCGGTACACGCGCATGACGGATGCCTTGGCGTGCCCGGCGAGGCGGCCGTCGGCCAGCAGCACGGGACCGCGCGCGGCCTTCTTCGGCGCGATCGCCTCGGCGTAGAACGGCTCGCCCTCGAACGCGGCCGCGAGCGCGGCCGCGAGCGCCTTGCGGCGCGCCCGGTCGACGGCGATGATCGGCCGCCCGTCGTCGTCGCGCACGAGCAGGCACGGGATGCCGGCGGCATCCAGCGCCCCGCCGATCGCGCGCAGGTCCTCGACCATCGACTCGTGCGGGGTCATGTGGCCGTTCGCGAGCGCGTACAGGCCCTTCCGCACCACCACGTCGTCCCGATCGAACCTCGAGAGCCGTCCGTCGACGTGCACGAGCACCAGCTCCGGGGCGGTGGACACCTGCGGATCGATGGCGTCGGCGGCGGATGCGCGCACGAACGCCGGTGCGTCGGCGGGGTGCAGATCGGGGATGCGGTCGTTCACGTGGTGTGTGGCTCCTGTCAGACGGGTACCTCTCATGGTAGAGCCGA
>JBAZPY010000392.1:0-2549 GCA_041645515.1 Agrococcus sp. | reverse complement strand
ACCGACATGCGACTGCGCCCGGCCACCGAGGCCGAGCTGCGCGACTGGGACGCGCTGGTGCTCACGAACCCCGACGGCGGGCAGTTCACGCAGACGCTCGCGTTCGCCGAGCTCAAGCGGTGGGACGGCTTCCGCACCCACCACCTCGTGTACGACGCCGAGACGCCCGTCCACGCGCTCGCGCTCGAGCGCGACGGCTGGATCGGCCGCTTCTGGTACTTCCCGTGCGCGCCGCTGCACCCCGACATGCGCGCCATCGTGGATGCGACGCGCGCGTACGTGCGCCGGGCGCATCCGCGGCTCATCTCGGTCAAGCTCGAGCCGCGACTGCCGCGCACGCCAGAGGCGCTGCGCATGCTCGCGGATGCCGGCCTCGCGCAGGCGGAGGACGTGCAGCTGCACACGCACACGGTCGTCATCGACCTGGAGCGCACCGAGGAGGAGATCTTCTCGTCGTTCTCGAAGACCGCGAGGAAGCTCATCCGGCGGGCGGAGCGCGACGGCTTCACGATCGAGCGCGTCGAGGGCGACGAGGCCCTCTTCGACCTCGCGTGGCAGCGGATGCAGACGATCCGCGGCGGCCAGGGGCTCGCGGGCATGCGCGGCGAGGACTACTACAAGACCATCTGGCGCGCCTTCACGAGCCGCGGCCAGGCGGACTGGTGGCTCGGCCACGACGGCGGCGACGGCCCGCAGACGGTGACGTTCACGATCCCGTTCGGCCGCACCGTGATCGACAAGGACGAGGGCTCGCGCCCGGACCGGCTCATCGAGGGCGGCGCCCACCTGGGCCGGTGGACGCGCGTGCGCCACTACCGGGAGCGCGGCTTCACCGGGCTCGACATGATGGGCGCGCCGCCCACGTGGGCGAAGGACGACCCGGACCACTGGATGGCGGGCCTCGCGCGCTTCAAGCAGCAGTTCGGCGAGATCAGCGACTTCGCGCCCAGCCACGACCTGCTGCTGCGCCCGCGCGCCCAGCAGGTGTGGCGGAAGGCCGTGCGCCCGGTCGAGTGGCGCGTGAAGCGCCGGTACACGGGCCTGTGGTGACGGCCGCCGACGGTGGCCTGCCGCTCGGCGAGCCGGCGGTGGACGAGAACAGGGAAGTGGTGACGATGTCGAGCGCACGCTGGACGCTCCGGGATGCGACGACGGCCGAGATCGCCGACTGGGACGCGCTCGTGCTGCGCAACCCGGACGGCGGCCAGTGGACCCAGAGCAGCGCCTACGCGACGCTCAAGCGCACCGAGCGGCTGCATCCCCGCCACCTCGTGCTCGAGGGCCCGGAGACCGTCCACGCGCTCGCGCTCGAGCACCGCTCGCTCGCCGGGCGGTTCTGGTACTTCGCGACCGGCCCCGGCGCCTCCTTCGAGCAGCTCGGCGGCATCGCGCAGGCGGTGCGCGACGCGCGCGCCGGCGCCGCGAAGGGCGTCTACGCCGTCAAGGTGGAGCCGTTCGTCGTCGACACGCCCGAGCACCGGGAGGTGCTCGCCGCGGCCGGCTACCGGGCCGCGAACGACATCCAGCAGAACACCCACACCGTGCTCGTCGACCTCACGCCCGACGTCGAGACCATCTTCGCGGGCTTCAAGAAGAGCCTCCGCAACCACATCCGCTACGCGGAGCGCAACGGCTACCGGGTCGAGAAGGTCGAGCCGGGCGAGGACACCTACCGCACGATGTACGGCCTGATGCAGACGGTCTCGGGCGGCAAGGGCGTCGAGGGCATGAAGCCCTTCGAGTACTACCGCACGCTCTGGAGCGCCGCCGTCGCGCAGGGGAGCGGCCACTTCTGGTTCGGGTACGACGGCGCGCACGACGGGCCGCAGGCATCCGCCTTCATGATCCGCTTCGGCCGCTACGCGCTTGCCAAGGACGGCGGGTCGGTGCCCGACCGCGCGATCCGCGGCGGCGCGCACCTGATCCGCTGGCGCGCGATGCAGTGGTTCAAGGAGCAGGGCGCCGAGATCTACGACGCCTACGCGACGCCGCCGTCGTGGGCGGCCGACGACACCTCGCACCGGCTGCACGGCCCGGGCGTCTTCAAGCGCGTCTTCGGGCCGATCGTCGACCACCTGCCGAGCCACGACCTCGTGCTCGACCAGCGCCGCTACCGGCTCTTCCTGCGCCTGCTGCTGCCGATCGAGCGCCGCGTCCGCCGCCGCCCCTTCGGCATCTGGTAGCCGGGAGGGGTCACCCGACGCGTCACTCGACCTCGCGGCCGCAGATCTCGTCGAGGCTCGTGCCGAGGTGCTCGGCGGTCTCGCGGTACATCCGCAGCAGCTTCGACCTCGTGCCGTCGTCGAGCGCGTCGAGCCGCCACGCGAGCGCGTTGTCGCGCAGGTCTGCGATCTTGACGGCGGTCGCGAGCTCGCTCGCCCGCACTCGCGCGACGTGCTCGGCGATGGACTCGCCCTGCCGCTTCGTGAGCGCGTCCACCGCGTCGATGATGCGCTTGGGGAACTTCTGCGAGTGGAACTCGCGCAGCGTCACCGTGCCCCACTCGAACACGTCGTGCAGCATCGCGACCGCCTGCTCGTCGTCGCCCT
>JBAZPY010000391.1:0-2552 GCA_041645515.1 Agrococcus sp. | reverse complement strand
CAAGGGCGGCGAGGCGAACGAGCTCATGGTGACCGGCGCGATCATGGTCGGCGCCATCCTCACGAACGAGTCCGAGGCGTCGCTCGAGGACGTGGACATGCTCGCCCGCCTCACGACCGAGTACCTCGTGATCGCGGTGCCGACGAGCTCGCCCATCCAGACGATGGAGGAGCTGGGCGCGGCGATGGCGGAGGACGTCGGCTCCGTCTCGATCGCCGGCGGCTCTGCGGGCGGGGTCGAGCAGGTGCTCGCGGGCCTCGTCGCCCAGGCGGTCGGCGCCGACCCCTCGCAGGTGTCGTACGTCGCGCATTCCGGCGGCGGCGAGGCGCTCACCACGATGCTCTCCGGCAGCTCGACCGCCGGCATCTCGGGCATCTCCGAGCTGGCCCCGTACATCGCCGACGGCTCGATGCGCGCGCTCGCGGTGTCGAGTCCCGAGGAGCTCGGCACGCTCCCCGGCGTGCCGTCGCTGCGCGAGTCGGGGATCGACGTCGAGCTGCAGAACTGGCGCGGCATCGCCGCTCCGCGCGGGCTCGAGCCGCAGGAGCGCGAGGCGCTCATCGCCATGCTCGACGAGATGCGCGCCTCCGAGACCTGGAACGAGATCCTCGCCGACCGAGGCTGGGAGGACGCCTACCTCACCGGTCCGGAGCTCGAGGAGTTCATCGACAACGACCAGGAGACGACCGAGCAGGTCCTCCGCTCGATCGGATTGGTGGAGTGACCGTGTTCGGACGCAAGCGAGACGGCCGGGAGCGACGCAACCGCCCCGGACTCCAGACGACGGAGATGAGCGTGCTGGAGAAGGCGGAGTTCCAAGCCCCGCCACCGCCCGACGCCTTCGCCGCCGGCGCCTACCCGGCGGTGCTCTCCGGCGCCACGACGGCGATCGTCGGCGCGATCATGACGATCATCGCCGTGCTCGTGCTGGTCGACGCGGCCCGGCTTCCCACCGCATCCGACCCGCTCGGGCCTGCGGCGTTCCCGTTCATCATCGGCTCGCTGCTCGGCCTCGTCGGGCTCGCGCTCGTGGTCGTGAACCACCGCTACGCGCTCGTGCTCCTGCGGGTGCGCCGCGGCGGCGTCCTGCGCCGCGGCAAGGGCCTCAGCACCGTGCTGGTGCTCGTCGCGCTGCTCGGGTTCGCCGCCCTGCTGCCGCTCGTCGGCTTCTTCCTGGCGGCGGCGCTCCTCTACGTCGCTGTGGCGCTGCTGCTGGGCGCGCCCCGTGGCTGGCACCTGGCGATCACCGCCGCGCTGCTCGCCGGCACCATCGTGCTGCTCTTCGACCGCATCATCGGGCTCACGCTGCCCGCCGGACCCTGGGGGTTCTGACATGGAAGCCTTCTCCCTCCTGCTGCAGGGCTTCGAAGCAGCCCTCACGCCCGAGAACCTGCTCTGGGCGCTCCTCGGTGTCACGATCGGCACGGCGGTCGGCGTGCTGCCGGGCATCGGCCCGGCGCTCACCGTGGCGCTGCTGCTGCCGATCACGTTCCGGCTGGAGCCCTCGTCGGCGCTCATCCTCTTCGCCGGCATCTACTACGGCGGGATGTACGGCGGGTCGACGACCTCGATCCTGCTGAACACGCCAGGCGAATCCGCATCGATCGTCTCGGCCCTGGAGGGCAACAAGATGGCGCGCGCCGGCCGCGCTGCCTCGGCCCTCGCGACCGCGGCGATCGGCTCGTTCGTGGCCGGCACGATCGGCACGATCGGCATCACGCTCGTCGCCCCCGCGATGGCCGCGTTCGCCGTCACGCTCGGGCCGCCCGAGTACGTCGCCCTCATGGCGATCGCGTTCGTCTCGGTCGCCGCGCTGCTGGGCCCGAACCTGCTGAAGGGCGCAGCGAGCCTGCTCATCGGCCTCACGATCGGCCTCATCGGCATCGACGTGCAGTCGGGCCAAGCGCGCATGACGTTCGGGAGCGACCGGCTGCTCGACGGCATCGACGTCGTCCTCGTGGTCGTCGGGCTCTTCGCGGTGGCAGAGACCCTCTCGCACGTGCTCTCGGGCACCGGCAAGTCGACCGTCCAGCCCGTGCGGGGCCGCGCGAGCATGACGCGCCAGGAGTGGCGCCGGTCGTGGCCCGCGTGGCTGCGGGGCACGGCGCTCGGCTTCCCGATCGGGTCGCTGCCGGCCGGCGGCGCCGAGATCCCGACCTTCCTGAGCTACGCCGCGGAGAAGAAGCTCACCAAGCACAAGGGCGAGTTCGGCCACGGTGCGATCGAGGGCGTCGCCGGTCCGGAGGCGGCGAACAACGCCGCAGCGGCCGGCGTGCTCGTGCCGCTGCTGACCATCGGCCTGCCGACGAGCGCGACGGCGGCGATCATCCTGACCGCGTTCCAGTCCTACGGGCTGCAGCCGGGACCGACGCTCTTCGCGGAGACGGGAGACCTCGTCTGGGCGCTCATCGCCTCCCTCTACATCGGCAACGTCATGCTGCTGGTGCTCAACCTGCCGCTCGTGAAGGTGTGGGCGAAGCTGCTCACGATCCCGACCTGGGCGATCTACGCTGCCGTCACCGTCTTCGCCGCGCTCGGCGCGTTCGCGGCCG
>JBAZPY010000390.1:0-2553 GCA_041645515.1 Agrococcus sp. | reverse complement strand
GCCGACGTCGACACCGCCGTGCGCAACGTCATCAAGGCGCTCGGCAAGGGCGTCACGAAGATCATGTCGAAGATGGGCATCTCCACCGTCGGCGCCTACGGCGGCGCGCAGGCGTTCGAGGCCGTCGGCCTCTCGCGCGAGCTTGTCGACCGGTACTTCACCGGCACGCACTCGCCGCTCGGCGGCGTCGGGCTCGACGTGATCGCCGAGGAGAACCGGCTGCGCCACCGCTCGGCCTACCCCGACGAGCGCGCCCCGCTCGCGCACGAGCGGCTCACCACCGGCGGCGAGTACCAGTGGCGCCGCGACGGCGCCCCGCACCTGTTCAACCCCGAGACGGTGTTCAAGCTGCAGCACTCGACCCGCACCGGCCGCTACGACGTGTTCCGCGAGTACTCCCGGCTGGTCGACGACCAGGCCGAGGAGCTCAAGACGCTCCGCGGGCTGCTGCGGCTGCGCGCCGCGGCGGAGCCCGTGCCGATCGACGAGGTCGAGTCGGTCGCGTCGATCGTCAAGCGCTTCTCCACCGGCGCGATGAGCTACGGCTCCATCTCGCAGGAGGCGCACGAGACGCTCGCGATCGCCATGAACCGGCTGGGCGCGAAGTCGAACACCGGCGAGGGCGGCGAGGACGTCGAGCGGCTGCTCGACCCCGAGCGCCGCAGCGCGATCAAGCAGGTCGCATCGGGCCGCTTCGGCGTGACGAGCATGTACCTGACGCACGCCGACGACATCCAGATCAAGATGGCGCAGGGCGCGAAGCCCGGCGAGGGCGGCCAGCTGCCGCCCGGCAAGGTGTACCCGTGGGTCGCCCGCACCCGGCACGCGACCGCGGGCGTCGGCCTGATCTCGCCGCCGCCGCACCACGACATCTACTCGATCGAGGATCTCAAGCAGCTCATCTTCGACCTGAAGCGCTCGAACCCCAGGGCGCGCGTGCACGTGAAGCTCGTCTCGCAGTCGGGCATCGGCGCGGTCGCGGCGGGCGTCGCGAAGGCGAAGGCGGACGTCGTGCTCGTCTCCGGCCACGACGGGGGCACGGGCGCGAGCCCGCTCAACTCGCTCAAGCACGCCGGCACGCCGTGGGAGATCGGCCTCGCCGAGACGCAGCACACGCTGATGGTGAACGGCCTGCGGGAGCGCGTGAGCGTGCAGGTCGACGGGCAGCTGAAGACCGGCCGCGACGTCATCATCGGCGCGCTGCTGGGGGCGGAGGAGTTCGGCTTCGCGACCGCCCCGCTCGTGGTCTCCGGCTGCATCATGATGCGCGTCTGCCACCTCGACACGTGCCCCGTCGGCGTCGCGACGCAGAACCCGGCGCTGCGGCAGCGGTTCACCGGCAAGCCCGAGTTCGTCGTGCAGTTCTTCGAGTTCATCGCGCAGGAGGTGCGCGAGCTGCTCGCGTCGCTCGGCCTGCGCAGCCTCGACGAGGCCATCGGCCGCGGCGACCTGCTCGAGGTCGACCGCGCCATCGCGCACTGGAAGGCCGACGGGCTCGACCTCGCGCCGGTGCTGACGCAGCCCGTGGGCGTGCAGGGTGCGCCGCGCCGGACGACCGAGCAGGACCACGAGCTCGAGCAGCAGCTCGACTCGCGGCTGCTCGAGCCGCTCGCGCGGGCGCTCGACGCGGGGGAGCGGCTCGAGCTCGACCTGCCGATCGCGAACACCGACCGCGCCGTCGGCACGATGCTCGGCAACGCCGTCACGCTCCGCGCGGGCGCCGACGGCCTCGAGCCTGGCACCGTCGACCTCACGCTGCGCGGCTCCGCCGGCCAGTCGCTCGGCGCGTTCGTGCCGCGCGGGATCGCGCTGCGGCTGCACGGCGACGCCAACGACTACGTCGGCAAGGGCCTCTCCGGCGGCCTCGTCACGGTGCGGCCCGCCGCGGACGCGGCGCTCGTCGCGGAGGACAACGTGATCGCCGGCAACGTGATCGGCTACGGCGCCACGAGCGGCGAGCTGTACCTGCGCGGCATCGTCGGCGAGCGGTTCCTGGTGCGCAACTCCGGCGCCACGGCGGTCTGCGAGGGCGCCGGCGATCACGCGCTCGAGTACATGACCGGCGGCATCGCCGTCATCCTCGGCCCGACGGGGCGCAACATCGGCGCCGGCATGTCGGGCGGCATCGCGTACGTGCTCGACCTCGACGAGCGGCTGCTCAACCAGGACTCGTTCCACCAGGGCGAGCTGCGCGTCGAGCAGCTGCAGGAGGAGGACGAGATCGAGCTCCGCGCGATCCTCGCGCGGCACGTCGAGCTCACCGGATCGACCGTCGCGCAGCGGCTGCTCGACGGCGGCCTGACCCGCGTCTCCAAGCTCGTGCCGCGCGACTGGGCGATGGTGCGATCCATCCGCCTCGACGCGCAGCGGCAGGGCGTCGACCCCGACTCGGACAACATCTGGCGGCAGATCCTGGAGGTGACCGGTGGCTGATCCCCGTGGATTCCTGAAGGTGACGGAGCGCGAGCTCCCGAAGAAGCGACCCGTGCCCGTGCGCATCCTCGACTGGCGCGAGATCGGCGAGCCCGGCGACAAGGCGGTGCTGCGCCGGCA
>JBAZPY010000389.1:0-2555 GCA_041645515.1 Agrococcus sp. | reverse complement strand
GCCGCCCGCGACCGCGTCGAAGATCGGCACGAGCCGCTTCGCGTGGAGCGACGACGACTGGATGCGCTCGCGCGCCGCGCGCGACGTGCACAACTCCCCCATGTCGACCTACGAGCTCCACTTCGGCTCGTGGCGGCCGGGGCTCGGGTACCGCGAGATGGCGGATGCGCTCATCGAGCACCTCGAGGAGACGGGCTTCACGCACGTCGAGTTCATGCCGCTCGCGGAGCACCCGTTCGGCGGCTCGTGGGGCTACCAGGTGACCGGGTACTTCGCCCCGACGAGCCGCTTCGGCCATCCGGACGACCTGCGCTACCTCATCGACCGGCTCCACCGCGCCGGCTACGGCGTGATCATGGACTGGGTGCCCGGCCACTTCCCCAAGGACGAGTGGGCGCTCGCGCGCTTCGACGGCCGGCCGCTCTACGAGCACCCGGACCCGCGCCGCGGCGACCAGCCCGACTGGGGCACGCACGTGTTCGACTTCGGCCGCCCGGAGGTGAAGAACTTCCTGGTCGCGAACGCCGTGTACTGGATGGAGGAGTTCCACATCGACGGCCTGCGTGTCGACGCGGTCGCCTCGATGCTCTACCTCGACTACTCGCGCAAGGACGGCGAGTGGCTGCCGAACGTGCACGGCGGCCGCGAGCACCTCGAGGCCATCTCGCTGCTGCAGGAGGTGAACGCGACCGTCTACCGCCGCTGCCCCGGCATCGTCATGATCGCCGAGGAGTCGACGTCCTGGCCGGGCGTGACTAGACCTACGAGCGCCGGCGGCCTCGGCTTCGGCATGAAGTGGAACATGGGGTGGATGCACGACACGCTCCAGTACATGTCGGTCGACCCGATGTACCGCTCGCACCACCACGGCGAGATCACGTTCTCGTTCCTGTACGCGTTCAGCGAGCAGTTCCTGCTGCCGATCAGCCACGACGAGGTCGTGCACGGCAAGGGCTCGCTGCTGAGCAAGATGCCCGGTGACCAGTGGCAGAAGCTCGCGTCGGTGCGCGCCTACCTGACGTTCATGTGGGCGCACCCCGGCAAGCAGCTGCTGTTCATGGGCCAGGAGTTCGGGCAGCCGAGCGAGTGGAGCGAGGCGCGCGGGCTCGACTGGTGGATCCTCGACCAGCCCGTGCACCGCGGGCTCATGTCGCTCGTGTCGCAGCTCAACCGCGTCTACCGCGAGACCGAGGCGCTGTGGCTGCGCGACAACGAGCCCGGCGGCTTCGAGTGGATCGACGGCGGCAACTCGTCCGACAACGTCGTCGCGTTCCTGCGCTGGGGCGCGAACGGCGACCCCGTCGCGGCGATCCTCAACTTCTCCGGGCGGCCCATCGAGGGCTACCGGATGGGCCTGCCGTTCGCGGGCGCGTGGGAGGAGGTCGTGAACTCCGACGCGGTCGAGTTCGGCGGCTCTGGCGTCGGCAACCTCGGCACGGTGCACGCGACGACGGATGCCTGGGGCGGCCGCCCCGCGTCGGCGACCGTGACGATCCCGCCCCTGGCGGGGCTGATCCTGCGGCCCGCGTCCCCGCCCGTCGAGTAGCTGGCGAACGCTGCGCCCAGCTGCCCCGCTCGTCGAGCAGCTGCCGAAGGCCGCGCATCGAGGCGGACGTCGCGATCTCGATGCGCGGCCGGGCTGCGCCCGGCTGCCCCGCTCGTCGAGCAGCTGCCGAAGGCCGCGTATCGAGACGGACGTCGCGATCTCGATACGCGGCCGGGCTGCGCCCGGCTGCTACTCGATCAGCGGTAGGGGCCACCGCCGCCTCGCTCGTCGAGCAGCTGCCGAAGGCCGCGTATCGAGACGGACGTCGCGATCTCGATACGCGGCCGGGCTGCGCCCGGCTGCTACTCGATCAGCGGTAGGGGCCACCGCCGCCCCGCTCGTCGAGCAGCTGCCGAAGGCCGCGTATCGAGACGAACCCCGCCGAAGGCCGCGTATCGAGACGGGCGTCTGCCCCGCTCGTCGAGCAGCTGCCGAAGGCCGCGCATCGAGACGGACGTCGCGATCTCGATACGCGGCCGGGCTGCGCCCGGCTGCTACTCGATCAGCGGTAGGGGCCACCGCCGCCCCGCTCGTCGAGCAGCTGCCGAAGGCCGCGCATCGAGACGGACGTCTAGTAGAGGAGCGTCGTCAAGCGCTTCCGCGCCGCGTTCACCCGCGGGTCGTCGAGCCCGACGATCTCGAAGTGGTCGAGCAGCCGCAGCCGCACGTCCTGCTTCTCGTCGCCCGAGAGGCTGGCCATGAGGTCGAGCAGGCGCAGGAACGCGTCCTCGACGTGGCCGCCGGAGAGGTCGAGGTCGGCGGCGAGCAGCTGCGCCTCGACATCGTGCGGCTGCGCCGCGGCGGCAGCGCGGATCTCGTCTGCGCCGTGGCCGCGCAGCCGCGCGAGCAGCCGGACCTGGGCGAGACCGGCGACCGCGTCGCTGTCGCGCGGGTTCTGCGCGATCGCCTTCTCGAAGGCGGCGATCGCGGTGTCGAGGTCGCCGGCGTCGATGGCGTCGTACGCCTCCTGGTGCAGCGGCGGCAGCGGCTCGGGCTGCGGCTCCTGCTC
>JBAZPY010000388.1:0-2556 GCA_041645515.1 Agrococcus sp. | reverse complement strand
CGAGGCCTGCAGGCGTCCCGCCACGACCTGTGCCGCATCCACCAGTCGGGAGGCGATGCCGCCGTTGTTCATCAGCACGCCGGCGAAGACGAAGAACGGGATCGCGAGCAGGGAGAAGTTGTTGATGCCGGTGAACATGCGCTGGCTGGTCGCGAGCACCGCGCCGTCCCAGCCGAGGATGACGACGGTGGCGGCGAGCGCAGGCAGGCCGACGCTGATCGCGATCGGCACGCCGAGGGCGAGCAGCACGACCATGCCGGCGACGAGGATGGTCGCGGCGAGCGTGACGAGATCCATCAGATGGCCTCCGCGTCCTCGTGGTCGACGAACGCGGGCGCACGGCCGCGGAGCACGTCGACGATGGTGAACAGCGAGTAGACGATGACGAGCGCACCGACGATCGGCATGATCGTGTACATCTGGCCGACGGTGAAGGGGAGCGCGACGAGGCCCTGGTTCCAGGCGCCGGCGACGGAGCGGATGCCGCCCCACAGCAGCGCGGTGGCGGCGAAGAAGATCACGACGCCCTCGATGCCGACCGCCATCCACCTCGCGGCACGGCCGGGCAGCTTGCGGATGAGCAGGTCGACGGCGATGTGGCCGCGCTCGCCGAAGACGAGCGCGGCCGCCACCATGGCGACCCAGACGAAGAGGTAGCGAGCCGCCTCCTCCGTCCAGGTCGCCGGGGCCGCCAGCAGGTTGCGCGACGCGACCTGCCAGACGACCACCATGACGAGCGCCGCGAACAGGACGATCGAGACCACCTTGAGGACGGCGTCGATGCCGTTGCGGATCACATGCATGAGGTCAGTCGTCGCCCTGAGCGGCGCGGATGGCGTCCCACAGCGCCTGCTGGCCCTTGGTCTGCAGGAAGCGCTCCACGAGCGGCGCGAGGGCCTCCTGGAACACGGCGGGGTCGACGTCCGTGATGGTGGCGCCGCCGGCCTCGGCCGTCTCGAGCGCCTCGGCGGTCTGGGTCTCCCACAGATCGGCGTGCTCGGCGAAGGTCGCGTCCCACTCCTCGTCGAAGGCTGCGCGGTCCTCCTCGGACATGCCGTCGAGCATGCGGGCGTCGGCGATCAGGTAGTCGATGCCGATGAGGTGGTTCGTGTTCGTCCAGTACGGCGCGACCTCGAAGTGACGCTGCGTCACGTAGGAGACGGCGTTGTTCTCCGCCGCGTCGACGACGCCCGACTGGAGCGCGGTGTACAGCTCGCCGAACGCCATCGGCGTGGCGGCGCCGCCGAGGGCCTCCGCCATCGCGATGTGCAGCTCGGACTCCTGCACGCGCAGCTTCTTGCCCGCGAGGTCGGCCGGCGTGCTGACCGGGCCGTAGGACGTGTAGACCGATCGGCTGCCCTGCGTGAGGCCGCCGACCACCGTGAGGTTGTTCGACTCCTCGAGCGAGCCGAAGAGGTCGCCGACGATCGCGTCGTCGTGGACGATCTCGAGCTGGCTCTCGATGTCGTCGAAGGCGGTCGGCAGGTTCAGCACGCCGAAGTCGGGGTTGAGGTTCTCCAGCTGGGTGCCAGAGACGATCGACAGGTCGATCGTGCCGTCCTGCACGAGCTGGATCGTCTCCTGCTGCGCGCCGAGGGTCTCGTTCGCGAAGACGTCGATGCTCCAGCGACCGTCCGTCGCCTCGCTCAGGCGCTCGCCGAAGGACGAGAGCGCGATGTACGAGGGGTGCTCCTCGGTCTGGTTGAGGGCGAGCTGCAGCGCGCCGCCGGTGGAGGCCTCGCCGGTCGCGCCGGGTGCCGACGTGGCGCTGCACCCGGCGGTCGCGGCGGCCAGGATGACGATCGCCAGGGCTGTGTTGAGGTCATCAAAGCACGCGGAAGGCGGATTCGTGCAATCGGTTGCCAAGCGTGTCGCCCCAGCGTGCGCGCGGACGGGCGGGGGATCGCCCGGCCGTGCTCCGTGCTGGGCGAGGGCGCCCGGGAACCGGTTGCACTCCGCTGCCCGGTCGTCGATCCACGCAGCGCCGGTGCGCACGCCGTATCGTGCTCGGCATGGTGACCTTCGAGGACCGCGTGCCGACCGTCGACGAGCAGCGCACGGTCGCCGAGGCGGTCGGCTGGCTCGACCACTTCGACTGGGAGACGATCGGCGGCTCGCTCGAGCGCTCGCTGCACGGGGTCGTGGCGCTGCAGGACGGCGCGGTCGTCGGCGTCGGCAGGCTCGTCGGCGACGGCGTGCGCTACTGCTACGTGCAGGACGTGATGGTCGACCCTGCCGCGTCCGAGCAGGGGATCGCGACCACGATCGTCGAGCGGCTGCTCGACTGGGTGCGCGCCGCCGCGCCCGCGGAGGCCGTGGTCGGGCTGTTCGCGAGCCCCGAGGCCGTCTCGGTCTACGAGAGCATCGGCTTCCGCGCGGCCGACGGCGATCCGCAGGGCATGACGCTGACCGTGCGCGGCTGACCGCCGCCCCCGCGCCCGAGGATCAGTCCCGGGCCGCCACGAGCGCCTCGCTGCGCTCCCAGAGCAGGTCGACGAGCCCGTCGTCGAACACGAGCGGATTCGTCTGCTCGGTGGTGGCCGGATATCGCTCGGT
>JBAZPY010000387.1:0-2557 GCA_041645515.1 Agrococcus sp. | reverse complement strand
GGCGACGGTCGCAGCCAGCATCCCGCCGATCTTCGACGCGTACGCGCGCATCCTGCATCCGGCGACGCGCGGCGTGCCCACGGGTGAGACGGATGCCTGGGGCAACCCGCAGCTGGCGACGCACGGGATCACGTGGGCGGAGGCGGCCGCGCTCATCGGCGACCGCGGCGGGGAGCCGCACCCCTTCACCGCGTGGTCGGCGCGCTTCGGCGACCAGCAGATCGCGATGCCCGACGGCGGCTGGATCGACGAGCCGCACCAGGGTGACATCCCGCTGCCGCTGCTCACCGCGCTCGCGGAGCTGCTCGTCGACGAGCACGGCGACGCGGAGGTGCTCGCTGCCGTGTGGGAGGGGAGCGGGCTCGATCCGCGAGGGACCGCGTACGCGTTCCTCTGGCCCGACGACGATGCGCTGGCCCCTGCGGAACGGCGGGTGCGCGAAGTCGAGATGCAGGCCGAAGCACGCGCCGCTGAGCGCGCGTCGGTCGACCCGGAGGTCACCGAGGCGATGCGCCGCGGCCACGCCATCGGCCTGCCCCGCGACGGACAGGGACGCGAGCACGTGCTGCTGCGCGCGCGACTCGGCGCGATGCTCGACGCGACGTGGGTCGAGCACGCCGGGCTCGGGTGCATGCGGGATTGGCCGCATTCGGCGCGGACCCCGAACCTGCTGTGGCCCGCCGAGCCTCATGGGGCGCCGGCGTGGATGGTCGCGACCGACCTCGATCTCGACGTCACGCTCGTCGCGGGCAGCGCCGGTCTCATCGCGCGCGTGCTCGGGCATCCGTCGTTCGAGGCGGAGCGCGTGTCGTCCACCGACCCGCTCGTCTGAGCGCAGCAGCGGGCCGAGACCGGCTGCTCAGTTGAGCAGCTCGGCCGCCCGCGCGGCGGCCTCGGCGCGTCCCGCGGCACCGAGCTTGCGCAGGATCGCGGACACGTGCACGCTCACCGTCTTGTCGCTGATGAACAAGCGCTCGCCGATCTGCCGGTTGGTGAGGCCCTGCGCCACCAGCTCCAGCACTTGCCGCTCACGGCTCGTGAGCGTCGCCGCGCCGTTCGGTGCGCGCGCCGAGGCCGCTCTTCCGGCACGCGGCAGCCCGGCGCGGGAGGCGACTTCGCCGACGAGCCGTGCAGCGCGCACCAGGCCGTGCCGCTCGGCGAACTCGGCAGCCTCGACGAGCGCCGCGCCTGCGCTGTCGTGATCGCCCGCGGCAAGCTGTGCTTCAGCAAGCCGCCGCAACGATCGCGCGCGCAACCGCACCGGCAAGCGGCCGCGACCCGACGCATCCGCAGCCGTGCGCCACGCCGCCGGGTCGCTGCCGGTGCCGTCGAGGCCCGACAGCTCGGCGTCGAGGATCGCGCGCCAGTCGTCAGCCACGTCCCAGACCGCCACCGCGTCCATCACCTCCCGCAGCCGCGCCTCGGCGTCGGCGCTCGAGATGCCCGGCGGATCCGCTCCGGCGAGCCGCAGTTCGGCGAGCGCCTGAGCGCCGAGCGCGAGCAGCGGGTATGTCGAACCCGGTCGCGGCATCGCGCCGGCCCACACATGCTCGACCTGGGGCCAGGCCGCGGCCGCGCCGCGCTCGATGAGCGCGAGCCTTGCCACGGCGAACGCGAAGTTCAAGTCGTCGTCGACGTCGCCGACGCGCAGCTCGACGATCATCGGCACCGCGTCGTGCAGGGCGCGCGCGGCACCGGCGGAGTCGTCGCGCAGGGAATGCAGCTCCGCCTCAGCCGCCGCGCAGTTCGCGCGCGCCGTCCACATCGGCCGGACATCGTGGACGCGCCGCAGCAGCGCCTCGGCGCCGGCCAGGTCGCCGGCGGCCAGGCTGGCCCGCGCCCCCGTCACGGCGATGGCGCTGCCCCAGCCACGCTCCATGCCGAGCGCGCGCGAGAACTCGTGGGCCCTGACCGCGACCTCGATGGCGTCGAGGTGACGGCCGAGTTGCAGCAGCAGCCACGACAGCTGCTCGTCGTGCCGCAATCGCGCGACCGGGTCGTCCGGGAGGGCGAGCTCGAGCGCCTCCGCGTAGCCGCGCAGGCTCGCGTCCACGTCGCCACGGAAAGCGTTCCAGCTGCTCGCGTTGGTCAGGGCCCTGACCAGCTCGAAGCGCACCTTCGCCGCGTGCACCGGCTCGACGATGCGCTCGAGTGCCGACCGGCACAGCTCGATGGTCTTCTCGAGCAGCTGTCCGCCGTCGGTCTCGCCGTCGCCGAGCAGCACGACGCCCAGCCCGCACATCACTCGAGCGCGGACCGCTACCCCGTCGTCATCGTCGACGTCGTCCTCGAGCAGCGCGAGCGCCAAGCGGCCTCGCTCGAGCCCTCCGCGAAGTCCGTGGTCGTGCATCACATCCATGAGGTCGTGCAGCAGCAGCGCGCGGCCGCGTCGGTCCTCCTGCGGGGCCTCGGCGAGCGCCTGCTCGAGCACGCCGAGCGCGCGGAGGTCACCCGCCTCGTCGTAGCTCATCGCGACCTCCTGCGACAGGCGCAGCCGCGCGATCCCCGCGAGCGCCTCGGCGTCGGGAACGTGCGACCACAGCTCGAGGGCGCGCTC
>JBAZPY010000386.1:0-2559 GCA_041645515.1 Agrococcus sp. | reverse complement strand
TGCGAGGGATGGGCGTCGCGGTGAGGACGAGCGTGTGCGGGTGCACGCCCTTCGCGCGCAGCGACTCGCGCTGCGCGACGCCGAAGCGGTGCTGCTCGTCGATCACGACGAGGGCGAGCTCGGCGAAGCTCGTGCGCTCGCTCAGCAGCGCGTGCGTGCCGACGACGATGCGCGCGGACCCGGCGGCGATGCGCAGCATCGCCCGCTTGCGCTCGGCGGCGGGCATCTGGCCGGTGAGCAGCGTGGGCTGCAGCTCGGCCGCGAGGTCGGGGCCGAGCGAGCGCGTGATGGAGCGCAGGTGCTGCACGGCGAGCACCTCGGTCGGGGCGAGCAGCGCGGACTGGCCGCCCGACTCCGCGACCGTGAGCATCGCCCGCGTCGCGACCACCGTCTTGCCGGAGCCGACCTCGCCCTGCACGAGCCGGTGCATCGCCGTGCCGCTCGCGAGATCCGCGAGGATCTCGTCGCCGGTGGCGCGCTGGTCGTCGGTGAGCTGCCACGGCAGGCTCGCGTCGAAGCGCTCGAGCAGGGGCCCCGGATGCCTCGGCGCCGTCGGCAGCGTGTCGAACCAGTCGCGCGTCGCGAGCAGGTAGGTCTGCAGCAGGAACGCCTCGTGCCACGCGAGCGTGTGGCGGGCGCGGTAGGCGTCCTGCTCGACCTTGGGCTGGTGGGCGAGGCGCAGCGCCTCGGCGATCGGCATGAGCCGGTGCTCGCGCCGCACGTCGTCGGGCACCGGGTCGGGCACGTCGCCGAGCGCGTCGAGCCCTTGCGCCACGAGCCCCTGGATCCTGGTCGTCGCGAGCGTCGAGGTCGCGGGGTAGATGGGCACGGGCTGCTGCGCCCACTCCTCGGCGTCGAGATCGGAGGATTCGTCGAAGAGCTCGTAGTCGGGGTGCGCGAGCTGCCGCTTGCCCTTGTAGACGCCGACGGTGCCGGAGAACAGCGCCGTCACCCCCTGGTGCAGCACGCCCGACCGCCACGTCTGGTTGAAGAACGCGAGGTCGAGCGAGCTCGTGCCGTCGGTGATCGTGATGCTCGTGAGCGTGCGGGGCCGGCCCTTCTGGTCGCGCTGCAGATCGCGCGTCTCGACCGAGCGCACCTTCGCCACGACCGTGACGTGCTCGCCGGGCGCGAGGCTCGCCAGGTCGGTGAGCTCGCCGCGCTTCGCGTAGCGGCGCGGCAGGTGCCAGACCAGGTCGCCGAGCGTCTGCATGCCGAAGGCGCGCTCCAGCTTCGCCGCCGTCGCCTTCCCGAGCACGCGCTCGAGCGGTCGCTCGAACCCCTCGGGCAGCGCCCCGCGCGCATCCTTCGTCGCCACCCGCCCAGGCTAACGGCGCTGGAGGCGGGTCCCGCGACCGCCCCACAACTGCAAGGATTGCCGCATGACGCGCATCATCGGGGGCCTGGCCGGCGGGGCGAGGCTGCACACCCCGGGGCCGGGGACGCGACCCACGTCCGAGCGGGTGCGGGAGGCGATCTTCAACGCCCTGGATGCGCGGGGCCTGTGCGACGGCGCGCGCGTGCTCGACCTCTTCGCGGGCTCGGGTGCCCTGGGCCTCGAGGCAGCGAGCCGCGGCGCCGAATCCGTCGTGCTCGTCGAGCGCGAGCGCGGCGCAGCGAACGTGGCGCAGCGCAACGCCGAGATCGTCGCGAAGGCCGGCGCGGCGCGAGCGCTCGTCGAGCAGGTGGCCGTGCACCAGTTCCTGCAGCGCACGGGCAAGCAGTTCGACCTCGTCTTCGTCGATCCGCCCTATCGGCTGCCGCCGCAGGAGATCTCGGGCGTGCTCGTCGATCTCGCGCCGCTGCTCACCCATCCGGCCATGGTCGTCGTCGAGCAGTCGAAGCGCGCCAACCCCCTCAGCCTGCCGGGCGACCTGGAGCTCGAGCGCAGCCGCGACTACGGCGACACGAGGGTGCTCTACCTGGCGACGAGCGGCTCGGCAGCGGATGTCGGGCACGTGGGACACGCCGACGCCGGCCGCGCGGACACGGAGCAGTGACCGCCCTCGTCATCGGCCGCGCCGACTTCGCCGACCCGGCGCTGGCCGCGTTCCTGCAGGCGCACCTCGACGACCTGGCGCCGACCGCTCCGGCCTGCAGCCAGCACGCGCTCGACCTCGACGGCCTTCGGCGACCGGGCGTGCGGCTGTGGACGGCGACGGCGGCGGACGGCTCCGTGGTCGGCACGGCAGCGCTCGCGCCGGTCGAGCCCGGCCACGAGGAGCTGAAGAGCATGCGCACCGACCCTGCCCGGCGCGGCGGGGGCGTCGCGTCGGCGCTGCTGCGGCACGCGCTCGCCGACGCTCGCGACGCGGGCGTGGCGCGCGTCTCGCTCGAGACGGGCAGCCAGCCGTTCTTCGCGCCCGCCCGCGCCCTCTACGCGAAGCACGGCTTCGTCGAGTGCGCGCCGTTCGGCGGCTACCGGCCCGACCAGAACAGCGCCTTCATGACGCTCGCGCTGCAGCCGCAGTAGTCAGCCGGCGCGGTACGGATCCCAGCCGCGCGCCTCCAGCGGCTCGCCGTCGAGGGTGACGGTGCCTGGCGCGCCGGCCGCCGCCT
>JBAZPY010000385.1:0-2562 GCA_041645515.1 Agrococcus sp. | reverse complement strand
GTCGTCGCGAGGCAGCGTGCCGCCGTCGCGCAGCCACAGCTCGGCGTAGCGCACCGGATCGAGCGACTCCCGCTCGATCGCCCAGACGTCGAGGTCGTCCACGGCCCAGCCGAGCACGCGGTCGAGGCCGGGCTCGTCGCCGATCGTCTCCCAGTTGCCGAGCAGCCGGGCGGCGCCGCCGGGCGCGAGGTGGGCGGCCGTCCCCGCGACGACCGCGGCCATCAGCGCATCGCCGGTGGCGCCGCCGTCGCGGTACTCGTACGCGGGCACACCCTCGGCCCGCGGCGTGATGACGAAGGGCGGGTTCGAGGCGATGAGGTCGAACCGCTCGCCCGGGACCGGCTCGAAGAGCGATCCCAGCCGGGTCTCGACGCCGTCGACGCCGTTCAGCGCGGCGTTGAGGGCGGTGAACCAGAGCGCGCGCTCCGAGATGTCGGTCGCGACCACGTGGCCGGCGAAGCGCCGCAGGTGGAGCGCGATCACCCCGCAGCCCGTGCCCAGATCGAGCGCCGTGCCGAGCTCGAGCGCCCGGCCGCTCGGCACCGGCGGCAGCAGCTGCGCGAGCGTCCTGGCCGCGCCGCCCACGCCGAGCACGTGGTCGGCGCGCAGCGGCGAGACGCCGGCGAGCTCGTCGAGGTCGCTCGCGATCCACCACTCACCGGTGCCGCGCGCATCGCGGTAGGCATGCGGGCGGATCGCCACGAGCGGCGCGACCCGGTCCCCGCGTCGCTCGGCGATGCCGAGCGCGACCGCGCCGTCGACGCCGAGCGTCGGCAGCGCATCCGCCATCTCGGCGCCGGTGACGGGGTCGCCCAACGCGAAGGCGCGCAGCAGCGTCGCGAGCGGCCCCGGCTCGCGCAGCGCTGCACGGCGAGCGGGCTCGGCGACCATGCGGGCCAGTGCCGCCTCCGCGTGCTCGCCCACCAGAGCGCGGACGCCCCCGCCCGTGAGCCCCGCTGCTGCGAGGTCGTGGGCGAGGGCGTCGCCGTCGGCGGTGCGCATCCCGCCAGTCTGCCGGATCAGGCCGTCGGCCCCGCGATCCGCGGCTCGTGGAAGGTGGCGCCGAAGACGCGCTCCGACGCGCCGACACGATCGAGGTACGGCGTGATGCCGCCCATGTGGAAGGGCCAGCCGGCGCCGAGGATCATGCAGAGGTCGATGTCCTCGGCCGCCTCCACCACCCCGTCGTCGAGCATCCGCTTGATCTCGTCGGCGAGGCCGTCCTCGATGCGCAGCCGCAGCTCGTCGGCCGACAGCGCGACAGCGCCGGCGGGCGTGTGCTTCGCGACGATCCTGCGCGCCCGCTTGTCGATGCCCTTCGGGTCGCCCTTCGCGTCCTTCTCGAGCAGCACGCCCTGCTCGGCGAGCTCGTGCAGCGCCGGCGACTGGAAGAAGCGGTCGGGGAACGCGCCGTGGTGCGTGTCGAGCACGTGCGCGCCGACCTTGAGCCCGACGAGGTCGAGCAGCACGAACGGATCCATCGGGAAGCCGAACGCGCGCTGCGCCGCGACGACGTCCTCGAACGACGACCCCTGCTCGACCGCGTGCATGGCCTCGCCCAGCAGCTTCGCGAGCACGCGGTTGACGACGAACCCGGGGGTGTCGCGCGTGATGACGGCGTTCTTCTTCAGGTCCTTCGCGACCCGCATCGCCGTCGCGAGCGTCGCGTCGTCGGTCGCCGGCGTGTTCACGACCTCGATGAGCGGCATGACCGCGACCGGGTTGAAGAAGTGGAAGCCGACCAGGCGCTCCGGGTGGGCGAGCTTGGCACCGATCTGCTCGACCGAGAGGCTCGACGTGTTCGTCGCCAGCACCGCCGTCTCCGACAGGTGCGGCTCGACCTCCGCGAAGACCTGCTGCTTGACGCCCAGCTCCTCGAAGACCGCCTCGATCACCCAGTCGCAGTCCGCGAAGTCGGACTTGTCGACCGTGCCGGAGATGAGGGCGGTGAGGCGCTTGCCCTCGTCGTCCGAGACCCGGCCCTTGCCGACCAGTGCGTCGATCTCGGTGCGGATGCCCGCGACGGCCTTGTCGACGCGGGCCTTGTCCAGGTCGGTGATGACCACCGGCACCTGCAGGCGCCGCACGAAGAGCAGCGCGAACTGGCTCGCCATCAGACCCGCGCCGATGATGCCGACCTTGGTCACGGGCTTCGCGAGCGCCTTGTCGGGCGCTCCCGCGGGGCGCTTCGCACGCTTCTGCACGAGGTTGAAGGCGTAGATCGATGCGACGAACTGGTCGCCGACGGCGAGGTCGGCGATCGCCTCGTCCTCGGCGGCGAATCCGCGATCCCGGTCGTTCTTCCTCGCGAGCTCGAGCAGGTCGAGCGCTCGGTACGGCGACTGCGGCACCGTGCCGAGCTTCTTCTCGACCGTCTCCCGCGCGATGCGCAGCGCGATCGGCCACTTGACGGTGCGCTCGATCGTGCCGGGCACGTGCGGGCGGTCGACCTTCTTGCCGCCGAGCACCTCGTCGGCCCAGCGGATGGACGACTCGAGGAAGCTGGCCGGGCCGAACATCGCGTCGGCGATGCCGAGGTCGAGCGCCTCAGCCGGCTTCAGC
>JBAZPY010000384.1:0-2588 GCA_041645515.1 Agrococcus sp. | reverse complement strand
CGGCGTGCACACGATCGGGGTGGACCGCCGCGACAAGGCCGAGCACATGCTGCGCGTCGGGGCGCACGAGACCATCGACTGCGATGCGCACGACTGGGCCGACGACCGCGACAGCTACGACCGCGTCGTCGATCTTTTGGGGCGCCGCGCGCCGCACCGGGTGCAGCGGGCGCTGCGCCGGGGAGGCGCATACCTCGTGGTGGGCGGGCGCACGCGGGTCCTGCTCGCGACCGCCGTCACCGGCCCGCTGCTCGGCCGGGTCACCGGCAAGCGCGCGGGGGTGCTGATCGTGCCGCAGTCGCGCGCGCTGCTCGAGGAGGTCGCCGGCATCCTCACGGCCGACGACGTGGAGCGTGCGATCGAGCGGATCTACCCGTTCGACGAGGCACCGGCGGCGCTCGGTCGCCTCGCCGCGGGCGACTCGCGCGGCAAGCTGGTCGTCGAGATGTCCTGAGCGAGCGCCCGTGCGCGTTCGCGTGCCCGGCAGCAGCGTTCGACCGAGGCCAGGAGGCACCATGACGGAGTTCACCCGCACGAGCGCGGAGGACCGCATCGGGTTCGATCGATTCGGCGAAGGCCGGGCATCGCCGCCGCCGCCGGCGCCGGACACTCGCGTGCGACGGATGTGACGACCACCGAGGCGGCGCAGGTCGAGTGCATGCGCGACATGCCGCCGGAGTTCCTCGAGCCGGCGCGAGCGATGCCCGACTGGCCGCAGATCGCGGCCAGCAGCCGCACCTACCGCGCCGAGGCGCGCTAGCTCGCGTGGGTGGTGGAGCTCGAGCCCGCCGCCCGCTTCGGCGGCATCACGATCCGGGTGGTCACGATGGTCGGCGCCCAGACCTTCCCGGGAAGGACCGAGACGGCCGAGCGGCTCGCCGCGCCCGGCCGCGCGGCAGCAGCTCGACCGTCGGCAGCCGGGGGCTCGGCAGCGTCGTGCCCGAGCCGTCGTCGACGAAGCCGAACCGCGGACGCGCGTCCGCCGACGCATCCCGCTCCGCCATCCACGCCTGCCGGGCGCGCTCGACCGCGTCGTGGTCCCGCCCGACGAAGTTCCAGAACATCACGAACTGCTCCGGGTGCGGCACACCGCCCAGCAGGATCGCGATGCCGTCGGCGCGCTCAGCCGACACGACGGCGGATGCGCGGCCCGGCTCCAGCACGCCGATCTCGCCGACGCCGATGGGCACGTCGTCCAGCGCGATGCCGGGCCCGAGCGCGAGCACGCCGTGCTCGAAGGCCGGCTCCAGCTCGAGCTCCGCCTCGGCGCCGCCCGGGATGCGCAGCTCGGCACCGAGCAGCGGCGAGAAGGTCGGTGCGGCGCTCGTCGCGCCCGCGTACGAGCCGACGAACACGCGCACGGTGCCGCCGCCGGGCAGCGCGGCGGACGGCACCGCGTCGATGCCCGCGAACGACGGCTCCATGTCGTGGCGGTCGAGCGGGAGGGCGGTCCACAGCTGCACGCCGTGCAGCACGGCGGTGTCGGGCGTCGAGTACTCGCTGTGCGAGATGCCGCGCCCCGCGGTCATGACGTTCACGCCGCCGGGGCGCACGGTGTGCCGCGCGCCGGTCGAGTCGGTGTGCGCCACGGCGCCCTCGACGAGCCACGAGACCGTCTGCAGCCCGGTGTGCGGGTGCGGCGGCACATCCATGCCCGGTCCGTCGTCCATCGGGGTCGGGCCGAACGAGTCGGCGAAGCACCACGCCCCGATCATGTGGCGGTGCTTGTTGGGGAGGCTGCGCAGCACCGGCAGCGCGCGCGGCCCGCCGAGCGGCACCTCGCGCGGCAGCAGCAGCTCGACGCCGGCGGCCCGCGCCTCGTCGATGCACGACCGCTCCGCGCCCTCGACCAGCAGCGCCTCGTCGTTGCTCATGGCTCCACGGTACGCCGGACGCGCCGCATCCGGGCCTGGGCGCGAGCCGCGCGGGATGCCACCATGGGGCCCGACATTTCGAGCGAGGAGGCGACCATGGACTGGCGCGTGAAGTCCGTCGAGGCATCGATCGCGGATGCGGGCGACGAGGAGCGCAGCCTCAAGCGCAGCCTCGGCACCTGGGATCTCGCGCTCATGGGCGTCGCCGTCGCGGTCGGGGCCGGCATCTTCTCGGTCGGCGCGCAGGCCGCGGCGAACTTCGCGGGGCCGAGCGTCATCCTCTCGTTCGTGCTCGCGGCCATCACGTGCGGCCTCGCGATCATGTGCTACGCCGAGTTCGCGTCGACGGTGCCGGTCGCGGGCAGCGCCTACACGTTCACGTACGCCACGCTCGGCGAGGTGCTCGCGTGGATCATCGCGTGGGACCTCATCCTCGAGATGTTCACCGCCTCAGCGGTGATCGCCAAGTACTGGGGCGTCTACCTCGGCGAGGCGCTGCTGGCGTTCGGGCTGCCGTTCGCGCCCACGATCACCGTCGCGGGGATCGAGGTCAGCTGGCCCGCCTTCCTCATCGTCGCGATCTTCACGGCGCTGCTCGTCGCCGGCACGAAGCTGACGGCGCGGGTCGGCGCCGTGTTCACGCTCATCAAGGTCGCGATCGTGCTGTTCGTCATCGTGGTCGGCTTCTTCTTCGTGCGCGTCGCGAACTTCACC
>JBAZPY010000383.1:0-2589 GCA_041645515.1 Agrococcus sp. | reverse complement strand
GCCGACCCCGGAGCCGACCTCCGGCTGAGCGGACGGGCGGCGCCTCAGGCCTCGAGGCCCTCGTGCGTCTCGAGCCACTGCTCCTCGAGCTCGGCGATCCTCCCGTCGAGGTCGGCGAGCTCGTCCTGCAGCGCGGCGAGCGCGTCGAGGTCGCCGTGGTCGACCACCTCGAAGCGGTCGAGCACGCCCTGGCGCTGCGCGCTCGCCTTCGCGAGCCGGCGGTCGAGGCTGGCGGCCTCCTTCTCGAGCGCGCGCCGCTCGGCGCCGCTGAGCCCGGCCGCGGCGTCGCCGGTCGCAGACTGCTGCTGCCCTGCCTTGGCCGCCTTGTCGACCGAGCCCGTGCCCGAGAGCGCGAGGTACGCATCCACCCCGCCCGGCACGTGCCGCAGCGAGCCGTCGATGATGGCGTACTGGTGGTCGGTGACGCGCTCGATGAGGTAGCGGTCGTGGCTCACGACGATCAGGCAACCGGCCCACGAGTCGAGCACGTCCTCCATCGCGGCGAGCATGTCGGTGTCGAGGTCGTTCGTCGGCTCGTCAAGGATCAGGACGTTCGGCTCGTCGAGCAGGATGAGCAGCAGCTGGAGGCGGCGGCGCTGGCCGCCCGAGAGGTCCTTGACGAGCGTCGACAGCTCGCCGGAGCGGAAGCCGAGCCGCTCGAGCAGCTGGCCGGGCGTGAGCTCCTTGCCGCCGGACGCGTAGCTCGACTTGAGGTTCGCGACCACGGTGCGCACCGGGTCGTCCTCGTGCTGGGCGAGCTCTGCGAGCTCCTGCGTCAGCTCGGCGATCTTCACGGTCTTGCCCGTCTTCACGCGACCCGCGGTGGGGCGGATGCGCCCGGCGATGAGGGCGAGCAGGGTCGACTTGCCGGCGCCGTTGCGGCCCAGCACGCCGGCCCGCTCGCCGGGCGCGATGCGCCACGTGACGTCGTCGAGGATCGTGCGGCCGCCCAGCTCGACGGAGGCGTCGATGATGTCGACGACGTCCTTGCCGAGCCGCGTGGCGGCGAGCTGCGCGAGCTGGATCGGGTCGCGCACGGGCGGCTCGTCCTCGATCAGCTGGGTCGCCGCGTCGATGCGGAACTTCGGCTTCGCGGTGCGGGCGGGCGCGCCCCGGCGCAGCCACGCGAGCTCCTTCTTCATGAGGTTCTGCCGCTTCGCCTCGCTCGCGGCCGACATCCGGTCGCGCTCGACGCGCTGCAGCACGTAGGCGGCGTACCCGCCCTCGAACGGCTCGACGAGCTGGTCGTGCACCTCCCACGTGCCGGTGCACACCGCATCCAGGAACCACCGGTCGTGGGTCACTGCGACGAACGCGCCCTTGCCGGTCGCGTAGCGCGCGTTGAGGTGGTCGGCGAGCCACGCGATGCCCTGCACGTCGAGGTGGTTGGTGGGCTCGTCGAGGAAGAGCACGTCCCAGTCGCCGGCGAGCAGCTGGGCGAGCGCGACGCGGCGGCGCTGACCGCCGGAGAGGTCGCCGATGCGGCCGTGCCAGTCGAGGTCGCCGACGAGGCCCGCGAGCAGGTCGCGGATGCGCGCGTCGCCCGCCCACTCGTGCTCGGGCCGGTCGCCGACGATCGCCTCGCTGATGGTCGAGTCGGGGTCGAGGGTGTCGCGCTGGTCGAGCACGCCCACCTGCAGGCCGCCGCGGCGGGTGACTCGGCCGCTCGAGGGCTCGAGGGTACCGGCGAGCACGCGCAGGAGGGTCGACTTCCCGTCGCCGTTGCGGCCGACGATGCCGATGCGGTCACCGTCCTCGAGGCCGAGCGAGATCGATTCGAACACGGTGCGCGTGGGGAACGCGACGCCGACGCGCTCGGCGCCCAGGAGGTGAGCCATTGGTCCATCCTCCCGCACTCGCGGCCGGCGCCGCGCCTCGCCCTCCGAGCCCGAAGCGGTCGCGCTTTCTGCGAACTTCCCGAGAACGCGCGGATCGGCGGGAGAACGCGCGATATCGGGAAGTTCGCGGGGCGACCGGCGCCGCGGTGGATGGGTCGAGTCAGTTGATCAGGCGGGCACCCGGCACCGGGCCGGTCACCTTCACCGCCGCCAGCTGCGCGGCCGCGAGGCGCTCCTGCACCTCGAGCGCGGAGGCGACGCCGTCGCACAGGAACGCGACCGTCGGTCCGGATCCAGAGACGATCCCGGCGAGCGCGCCGGAGCGCTCCCCCAGCTCGAGGGTGCCGGCGAGGCGCGGCATGAGCCGCAGCGCCGGCGCCTGCAGGTCGTTCTGCAGCACCTCGGCGAGCAACGACGGGTCGCCCGCCCGCAGCGCCTGCAGCACCCGCGCATCCACCGTCGGCACGTCGTGCGCGGGCGCGATGTCGGCCGCGTGGAGCGCGCGATGCTCGTCGAGGGCCCGGTAGACGTCGGGCGTCGAGAGCCCGCCCTCCGCGTACGCGAGCACCCAGTGGAACTGCCCGCGCGCGAGCGCCGGCGTCAGCTGGTCGCCGCGGCCGGTGCCGACGGCGGTGCCGCCCGCGAGCGCGAAGGGCACGTCGGCGCCCAGCTCGCGGCCGATCTCGTGCAGCGCCTCGCGGCCCAGGTGCAGCCCCCACAGCTCGTCGCACGCGACGAGGGTCGCGGCCGC
>JBAZPY010000382.1:0-2591 GCA_041645515.1 Agrococcus sp. | reverse complement strand
CCCAGGCCGCCGCGCGCCAAATGGTGCTGGCCCGCGGCTGGGGCGAGGACCAGTACGCCTGCCTGTACAGCCTGTGGCAGAAGGAGTCGAACTGGAACGTCTACGCGCAGAACCGCTCCAGCGGCGCGTACGGCATCCCGCAGGCACTGCCCGGCTCGAAGATGGCGACCGTGGGCGGGGACTGGCAGACCAACGCGGTGACGCAGATCAGCTGGGGCCTCGGCTACATCGCCGGTCGCTACGGCACCCCGTGCGGCGCCTGGGGCCAGTCGCAGTCGGTCGGCTGGTACTGAGGTGGCCGCGCGGCGGCCCAAGCGTCGCGCGCAGCCCTACGTGCCGCTCGACGTCGACCGCCTGATGCTCGGGGCCGCCCGCGTCGAGCAGCGCGCGGGCGCCGAGTGGCACGTGCAGCCGATCTCGGCGCGCGCCGCGACGAAGGACTATGTGTGCCCCGGATGCGGCGGCACCGTGCCGCCCGGCATCGCGCACGTGGTGGTGTGGCGCGCCGACTCGATCTTCGGCGACCGCGCGGTCGAGGATCGCCGCCACTGGCACACCGGGTGCTGGCGCGCCCGCTGACCGGTTCCGGCGCGACCGTGCCGCGAGCTACCGGGCGTCCTGCCGGGGGATCACGACTTCCTTCAGGATCAGCTGGATCGCGGCCGCGATCGGGATCGCCACGAGCGCGCCGAGGATGCCGAGCAGCGTGCCGCCGATCAGCGCGGCCAGCACCACGACGACGCCCGGCACCTTCACGGCCCGGTTCATGATCTGCGGGCTGATGACGTAGGCCTCGAGCTGCATGTAGACGACGTACCAGATGGCCACGGGCAGCGCCGTCTGCGGGCCGTCGAGCAGGAACACGAGCAGCGAGATGATGACGGATGCGGAGATCGTGCCGACCAGCGGGATGGTCGAGGCGATGAGGGCGATGAACGCGTAGACGCCCGCGAGCTCCGAGCCGACGATCGAGAGCACGATGAACGAGAGCACGCCGTTCAGCACGCCGAGCGCTCCCTGCCCGAGCACGAATCGACCGACCGACCGCATGATCTGCTCGGCGATCTCGATGAACTTCGGGCGCGACGAGGCGGGCACGAGCCGGTACATGCCCGACTTGAGCGCCGGCATCGAGCCAGTGAAGTAGAGCATCAGCACCACGACGATGAGCAGGCCGCCGACCGCGAACACGACCTGCACGGCGCCGCCGACGATGCCGGCCGCGATGTCGGCCACCCACGGGGGCAGGCTCGACCAGGTGTTGAAGTCGCTCAGCGCACCGCTCAGCTGCTCGAGGGTGCCGTCCACGTCGAGCTGCGGGAACGTCTCCCGCACCCATTCGAGGACGCTCTCGAAGGCGCCGCCCTCGATCTCCGCGACGATCGACTGCACGAGGATCGTGAACTGCGCGACGATCGTCGGCACGATGAGCCAGGTGGCGCCGACGGCCACGCCGAGGATCAGCACGAAGATCAGCAGCACCGCCGCCCAGCGCGGCACGCCGCGGCGGATGAGGAACTGGATGACGGGCTCGACGCCCAGCGCGAGGAAGATGCCGGCGAAGGCCCAGACGAGCACGGTGCTGATCTGCTGCACGGCGACGCCGATGGCGATGGCGAGCAGCACGCCGAGGCCACCGACGAGGCCGAGCTGGAACCCGTTCCGGATCTTCACGTCGCCATCCTAGGGTCGGGCCAGCCGGCCCTCCCGCCGCCCCGCCCGGAAGCCGGGGTTGGCAGGTGCCCGGCCTGCCGGTACCCTGGAGGCTTGCCCGCTCAGCCGTCCGCTCGGATGGCACGCCGCGACCGTCGGCGAGCGTGAAAGGACCCACTGACTCGTGCGATACATCCTCGCGGCCGTGAGCCTCGTGATCTCGCTCGTGCTGCTCGGCCTCGGCATCGGGCAGCGCACCATCTGGGCGCCGCCGGAGACGATCGTCTCGCAGCTCGAGGCGCCCACCGACTCGCAGATCCTGGTCATCCCAGGGGCGACCATGAACGCGCACGACGGCCGTCAGGCGGTCGTGATCCGCGGAGACGGGCCCATCAGCGCCATCGTCGGCCGCGACCACGACCTCGAGGGCTGGGTCGGCGAGTCGGCGCACGCGATCGCGGTGATCGACGAGGCGGGCGCGCTCGTCCTCGACGAGCAGCCCGGCAGCGCCGACCCGATCCCGCAGCTCGCGGGCAGCGACATGTGGGTCGAGGAGTACGTCGGCGACGGCGAGGTGCGCTTCTCGATCGACCTGCCGGCGGGGTACTCCATCGCGATCGCGGGGGAGCCGGGCACCGCTGCGCCCGCGGACGTCCGGGTGGAGTGGCCGTTCGACGCGAAGACGCCGCTCTTCGGGCCGCTCGTCACCGCCGGCCTCGTCTTCCTCGCGCTCGCGCTCCTGCTCTTCCTGCTCGCGCTGCGCAGCCATCGCCGCAAGCGCGGGCCCCAGCGCCGGTCGCACCGCGAGCTCAGCAGGGCGGAGCGCCGCGCGCTCGCCCGCGAGGCTCGGGCGGGCGGCGTCGCATCCGTCGGTGCCGCGCTGCCCGCCGGTCAGGACGCGCTCGAGGCGCCGGTCGCGCAGGACGCGCCGCCGCAGG
>JBAZPY010000381.1:0-2608 GCA_041645515.1 Agrococcus sp. | reverse complement strand
GTCGAGGCGTCGGGGTCTGCACTGTGATGGGGACGGCACAGCGATGGGGACGGCACAGCGATGGGGACGGCACTGCGATGGGGACGACACTGCGATGGGGACGGCACTGTGATGGGGACGGCACTGCGATGGGGACGGCACTGTGAGGGGAATGGCACTGTGATGGGTCGGCACTGCTTTGGGGACGGCACCGTGCCCGGGATGGCACTGTGACCGCCACGACCGCCCGCGCCGGCGCCGTGACGGCGCGCGGCCGCCAACCGCTGCCGCTGCCATACGCGTGGGCGGCGGCGATCCTCGGCGGCGCGATCCTGCCCTTCGCGTTCCAGCCCTTCGACTGGTGGTTCCTGGTGCTGCCCGCGGTCGCGCTCGCGCTCGCGGCGCTGCGCGGCCGCACGCTGCCCGCCGCCTTCTGGCTCGGCTTCACCACCGGCGGCATCTTCTTCCTGCTGCACATCCAGTGGATCACCGTCTACCTCGGGCCCGTCCCGCTCGTCGGGCTCAGCGCCTGGATGGCCGTCTGGTGGGGGCTCGGCGGCATGGCGCTCGCGCTCGCATGGCGTTGGGGGGAACCGCGCATGCGCGGGGCGCTCGGCGCCTTCCTCGGCATGCCGGCGCTGCTCGGCGCCGTCTGGACGCTGCGCGAGTCGCTCTCGTCGAGCGTGCCGTGGGGCGGCTTCGCGTGGGGCAGGCTCGCGCACACCCAGGCGTCGAGCCCGCTCGGCGACACGACGAGCTGGGTAGGGTTCACCGGGCTGACGTTCCTGCTCGCCGCGCTCTCGGCGCTGCTCGTCCAGCTGGGGCTGCAGCACCGCACCATCCTGCGCCGCCGCCTGACGATAGCCGCGGCCGCGCTCATCGCCGTCGTGGCCATCCCGGCGTTCCCGGTCCAGACGACCGGCACCATCCGCGTCGGCGCGGTGCAGGGCGCGAGCGAGGCCGGCCTGCTCGCCCCCTACACGCGCGGCGAGATCCTGCAGGAGCACGTCGACGCCACGCGGCCGCTCGTCGGCGAGGAGCTCGACCTGCTGGTCTGGCCGGAGAACGCCGCCGAGTTCTACGCCGACGAGGACCCGACGACCATCGCGACCCTCGACCGCGTGACGGCCGCGTTCGACGCGCCGCTCGTCGTCGGCACGGTCACCCGCGACGGCGACGACACCTACAACGCCTTGCTGCAGATCGAGCCGGGCGAGGGCGCGGTCGCCGAGTACCGCAAGCGGCACCCCGTGCCGTTCGCCGAGTACCTCCCGGAGCGCTGGCTGTTCGAGCCGATCCTCGACGCCCTCGGATTCCTCGAGCTCATCCCGCGCGACTTCTCGGTCGACCCATCGAGCGCCAACGCGTTCGACGTCGCCGGCACCGTCGCGGGCGTGGCGATCTGCTTCGACATCATCGATGACCGGCTGGCGCGCGAGATGATCGCGACGCAGGGTGCCGAGATCATCCTCGCGCCCACGAACAACGCCGACTTCGGCCGCGGCTCCGCCGAGAACGTGCAGCAGCTGGCGATCGCCCAGCTGCGGGCGATCGAGGCCGGCCGCGCGGTCGTGAACATCTCCACGGTCGGCACGAGCGCGATGATCGCGCCCGACGGCACCATGCTCGACCGGCTGCCGCAGTACGAGCCGGGCGCGATGCTCGAGGAGCTGCCGCTGTCCTCCACCGTGACTCCGGGCATCCGTCTGGGAGCATGGATCGACGCGGCGCTGAGCATCGGCGCTGCCCTCGCGCTGGCGGCCCTCGGACTCGCGGCCCGCGCGGCACGGCACGACGATCGAAGGAGAGCGGATGCCTGACGTGATGATCGTCGTCCCCACGTACAACGAGGTCGAGGGGCTCGAGCGCACCGTCGGGAGGCTCCGCCAGTCGGTGCCGCACGCGGAGCTGGTGATCATCGACGACGGCAGCCCCGACGGCACGGGCGAGCTGGCCGACCGGCTCTCGAAGGCCGACGTGGGCACGCTGGTCATCCACCGCGCTGAGCGCGGGTACCGCTCGGCGGTCATCGAGGGGATGCGCTTCGCCATGGCGCGCGGCGCCACGAAGGTGGTCGTCACCGACGCCGACGGCTCCTACGACGCGGACGGGCTGCCGGAGCTGCTCGCGGTCTCCGCGACCGGAGTGGACCTCGTGATCGGCTCCCGCTTCGTCGAGGGCAGCGACGTGCGCAACATGAGCCGCCGCCGGTGGTTCTCGTCGCGGCTCGGCAACGCGTACGCGCGGGGGCTGCTCGCGACCGGCGTGCAGGACCTGACGAGCTCGCTGCGGGTGTACCGCACGCGGGTCCTGGAGCAGATCGATCTCGACGCGATCCAGGTGGACGCATACGCGTTCCAGATCGCCATGGCCGTGCGCGTCGCGCAGGCGGGCGGCACGATCGCGGAGGTGCCGATCGGCTTCATCGAGCGCGCCGTCGGCGCTTCCAAGATGCGGCTGGCGGAGGAGCTCAGCGCGCTCACGGCCGTGACGAAGTGGTCGATCTCGGGCGTCCGGGCGCTGCCGAAGGCGCCCCGCTAGCGGCGCGCCCGCCCGGGGTCGGGTCGCACGGCGCTCCGCCGCGAGCCGATGACCGCTCGGCCTCGATACGCGCGGGCCTGCGGCCCGA
>JBAZPY010000380.1:0-2617 GCA_041645515.1 Agrococcus sp. | reverse complement strand
CCCGACCGGGCACCGCGCGGTCGTGCGGCGCCTCGCGACCGAGCTGGGCGCCGGCGTCGCGCTCCTCGACGGCGCGGGCCGGGAGCGCGCGACGAGCAGGACCGCCGTGCCGCCGACTGCACTGACGGCAGCGCGCGAGACGCTGCGCTCGGCGCGGCGCACGACCTCCACGATCGTGACGAGCGCGGGATCGCTGACCGTCGCGACCCTGGGCTCGGGCGGCCGGTCGCTCGGCTGCGTCTGCATCTGGACCCGCGAGCCGCTCGACACGGCAGCGCAGTCGGTGGCGACCGTCGCCGCCGCGTGGCTCGAGTTCTCGCTCGTGAGCGCTGTCGACGCGACGCGGCGCCTCAACGAGCTCGAGGGCGCCCTCGCCGCTCTCGCGCTCGAGGGGCAGGCCGACGCGGTCGGCGCGCTGCTGCTGAAGACCGGCCGCCGACTGCCGCAGGAGCCGATCGTCGTGGCGAGCGCGGAGACGGCGCTCGCCCGGTACGCCATGGAGGACGCGCTGCGCGACACAGCGGGCGACGTGCTCTGGACCGCCGACGGCGAGCGGCTGCTGTTCGTCGTCTCGCTCTCGGAGCGCGAGCGGCTCGACGCGTTCCTGGCGCGGCTCGATGCCACCGCGGGGGTCTCCCAGCCCTCCTCCTGGCGACACGCGCCGGTCGCCGCCTCCGAGGCGTCCTCGGCGCTGCAGCGCGCGAAGCGGACGGGTGCGGCGACCGCCACCTTCGATCGAGCGCTCGACGGCCTGCTCGGGATGCTCGACGACCGTGACGCGCGGGATGCCGCGCGCGCCCAGCTCTCGCCCATCGCCGCTGAGGAGGACGCGGCGCAGCGCCTCGCGCTCCTGCGCACCTGGTTCGAGCAGGACTGCAGCTGGGACGCGACCGCTCGCGTCGCGGGCATGCACCGGCACTCCGTGCGCAGCCGCGTGCGGGCCGTCGCCGAGCAGCTGCATCTCGATGCCGATGTGTTCGCCGATCGCGCCACGCTCTGGGCGCTGCTCCGGGCCGCCGACGTGCCGCGCTGGCACGGCGCGTGACACGACGGTGCTCAATCGTTTAATGTCAGTCTCGACGTCCGCGTGCATCGCCGGATGTCGCCGCGCATCCGCCGGTCGCAGTCGACCCGCGCGAAGGCGCCCAACACCGATCCGAGGAGGAATCGATGAGCGAGTACCCGGTGAGCGAGTACCCGGTGAGCGAATACCGCGTGAGTGAATACCGCGTGAGTGAATACCGCGTGACCGACCCCTACACCGGCCAGGTCGTGAAGGAGTTCCCGACGGCGTCGGACGACGAGGTGCGCGCGGCGATCGAGCGCGCGCACGCGGCGTACGAGCCGTGGAGGGACACGCCGCTCGCCGAGCGGGCGGCCATCCTGGGCCGGGCCGCTGACGCGTTCCAGTCGCGGTCGCGGGAGCTGGCCGAGATCATCCGCACCGAGATGGGCAAGCCCGTCGGCCAGGGTGTGGCGGAGGCCGAGTTCTCGGCCGAGATCATCCAGTACTACGCCGACAACGCGAAGCGGTTCCTCGCCGACGAGGTGCTCGAGGTGCGCTCGGGTGTCGACGCCCGCATCCGCAAGTCCGCGCAGGGCGTGATCCTCGGCATCATGCCGTGGAACTTCCCCTACTACCAGGTCGCGCGCTTCGCATTCCCGAACCTGATGCTCGGCAACACCGTGCTGCTGAAGCACGCGCCGCAGTGCCCGTGGTCGGCGACCGTCATCGCCGAGATCCTCGCGGAGGCCGGCCTGCCGGCGGGCGCCTACGAGAACATCTTCGCCACCAACGCCCAGGTCGGCGACATCGTGATCCCCGACCCGCGCGTGCGCGGCGTCTCGCTCACCGGCTCCGAGCGGGCCGGCGCGGCGGTCGCCGAGATCGCCGGCCGCCACCTGAAGAAGGTCGTGCTCGAGCTGGGCGGCTCCGACCCGTTCATCGTGCTCTCCGCCGACGACCTCGATGCGGTGGTGCAGGCGGCGGTCGAGACGCGGATGGAGAACTCCGGCCAGTCCTGCAACGCCTCGAAGCGCTTCATCGTCATCGACGAGCTGTACGACGCGTTCTCGCAGAAGCTCGCCGCCGCGATCGCCGAGCTGCCCATCGGCGGCGCCGACGACGAGGACGCCCTCGTCGGCCCGCTGTCGTCGCAGGCCGCCGCGGACCGGCTGCGCGAGCAGACGAGCGCCGCGGTCGCGGAGGGAGCGCGCGTGCTCGCGGGCACCCTGACCGACTCGGGCGACGCCCGGGTCGCGCCGGCGCTGCTGGGCGACGTGACGGACGACATGGAGGCGTTCCGCGAGGAGCTCTTCGGCCCGGTCGGCACCGTCTACCGCGCCAAGGACGTCGACGACGCCGTGCGCATCGCGAACGGCACGCCGTTCGGCCTCGGCGCGCGCGTGTGGTGCACCGACCCGGAGCTCGCGCTCGCCGTCGCCGACCGCCTCGACGCCGGCATGGTGTCGATCAACGGCGCCGGCTCCGAGGACGTCGACATGCCCTTCGGCGGCACCAAGCGGAGCGGCTTCGGCCGCGAGCTCGGCCCGCACGGCATGGACGAGTTCATGAACAAGAAGCTCATCGTCGGCTGAGCCAGCGGCGGAGGCGCTT
>JBAZPY010000379.1:0-2620 GCA_041645515.1 Agrococcus sp. | reverse complement strand
GCGACTCGCGCGCCCACATGGACGCGCCCAGCGGCGGCTTCGTGCCGATCTCGTCGGTCGTCGGCCGGGCGGTGCTCATCTCCTGGCCGCTCGAGCGCTGGACGCTGCTCGACAGCTACGAGTCGTCCTACCTCGGCGTCGAGCCCCAGAGCGCGCCCGAGGAGCGCCTGCTGCCGCTCGGCGTCACGGCCTGATGCCCGAGCTGCCGACGCTCGAGGTCGAGCGCGGGCTGTGGGGGCACACGCAGCTCGTGATCGGCATGGATGAGGTCGGTCGCGGTGCGCTCGCCGGTCCCGTGAGCGTCGGGGCGCTCGCCCTGCGACCCGACTGCGGCGACTGGCCGGAGCACCTCCGCGACTCCAAGACGATGACGGAGCCGCGCCGGGTCGCGACCGCGCCGCTCGTGCGCTCGTGGGGCGTGAGCGCCGTCGGCCACGCGACGAACGACGAGATCGACGCGCTCGGCATCCAGGTGGCGCTCGGGCTCGCCGGCCGGCGCGCGCTCGTCGGCCTGCACGAGGCAGGCGTCGACGTCCCCGCCGCGGCGATCCTGCTCGACGGCATCCACGACTGGCTCGCTCCGGCGCTGCGGCGGCCCGTGCGCACGGTGCTGCGCGCGAAGGCCGACCGCGACTGCGCATCCGTCTCCGGCGCCGCGCTGGTCGCGAAGGTCGAGCGCGACAGCCGGATGATCGAGTGGGACGGCGTGCACCCCGGCTACGGCTGGACGTCGAACAAGGGCTACGGCTCCGCCACCCACCTCGCGGCGATCGCCGAGCTGGGCCCGAGCGTGCTGCACCGGCGGTCCTGGCTGCACTGAGCCGAGGCGGCCCTGCGGCCTTGCGACCGCGCGGGTCTCAGCCGCGGTAGCGCGGCGCCCGGCGCTGCCGCAGCCACATCGCCACCGCGATGAGCGCGATCACGAGCAGGCCGACGCCCGCGAACACCGCGACGACCGTCCACGCGCCGGCGTCGAGCGCCGGTCCCGCGGCGGCGGGCGGTGGCGCGGCGTCGACGGGTGGCGCACCGGAGAGGTCGGGCGCGCCCGCGGGCTCCCCGACCACCTCGATCGAGACCAGCAGCGGCGACGGCGTCGTGCCCGCATCCGCCTCGAACCCGACGGCGACGATGTACTCGCCCGACATCACCGGCCGCTTCACGGCGCCGGGGTTGCCGTCGAACATCACCGGCGCGGCGGCGACCGCGACCGACGAGCCGGGCTCCGGCATCGCCTGCGCCCAGCGCACGCCCTCGGCGGTGGTCGCGAGCAGCGCGGAGACGTCGGCGCCGACCGGGTCGATCACCTGCAGGATGCCGAAGGCGTTGGGCGGCGCCGGGTAGGCCGGGTCGAGGCTCGCCTGCACCTGCAGCGTCTGCCCCCACTCTGCCGCGACGCGGAAGAACTGGAACTCGCTCGGCAGCATGTCGGTGCGGTAGGAGCCGGGCGCGATGACCGGCGCGTCGTTGAGGCTCGAGCCGCCGACGATCGGGCCGGCCCCGCCGTCGTCCGGGAGCGCGAGCTCCCAGCCGCGCTGCGCGTCGGCCGGCGCGGGGAGGGATGCGGCGTTGCTCGGCCACGCCTGCTCGGCGATGCGCAGCTCGAACGGCACGGCGACGCCGGGCGGCGTCGTCGCGGCGACCGAGAGCAGCAGCTGCTCGGCCGTGGCGCACGCGTGCTCCGGGCTGCCCTCCGCGGCGCTCACGCGGCCGGCGAACACCGAGAAGCGGTCCTCGCCGAGCGCAGTGATGCTCGTGGCGTCGCACGCCTGGCCGTCGGGAGTCGTGAGGGTGCCCTCGACGGTGACGCTGCCGTCGTGCGGCAGCCGGCCGGCGATGCCGACGTGGATCACCGAGCCCGGCACGCGCCGGTCGACGAGGTAGTGGAGCGTCGCATCGCCGACGAGCTCGTCGACGAACTGCGTGCCCGCGGCGAGCACGGGGGCGCCATCGGCGGACGGCGTCCCGTCGACGGGCTCGCCGACGACGCCGAAGGGCCGGAACGCGCGCGCCGAGAGCCGCTCGAGGGCGTGCTGCAGGCTGCTGGCCTCGGACACCCCGAGGTAGTCGCCGCGGCCGCGGTCGGCGATGCACTGCAGCTGCTGCCGCGCCGCCTCGTCGACGTCGAGGCCGATGACGTCGATGCGCATGTCGATGTCGCCCTCCGCCAGCTCGGCCGCGACGACGCACGGGTCCGGCTCGCAGGTGGCGATGCCGTCGGAGACGAGCACGATCGCGCGCTGGCCGGTGTCGCCGAGGTCCTGGCCGGCCTGCTGCAGCGCGTAGCCGATCGGCGTCTCGCCGAACGGCTGGTAGCGGTCGACCGCGTCGCGCAGCGCGTCGCGGTTGTCGACGCCGATCGGCACGAGCAGCTGCGAGTCGGTGCAGGACGCCGGGTCGTCGAGCCCGACCCTCGTGGCGCCGAACACGCGCAATCCGACCCGGTTGCCGTCCGGCAGGTCGTCGATGACGGCCCCGAGCGCCTCCTGCGCGGCGTCGATCCGCGAGGTGCTGCCTGCGGCGGGCTCGGCCATCGAGCCGGATGCGTCAAGGAGCAGCACGAGGCCGCCGTCGCCGGTGGTGGCGCCGGTCGCGCTCGCCGGCGCGGCGGCGAGCCCGGGGG
>JBAZPY010000378.1:0-2638 GCA_041645515.1 Agrococcus sp. | reverse complement strand
GCGGCGACGGCGAGACGCTGCAGATCGCGCTGGTGTCGAAGGGCTTCCAGCACCAGTTCTGGCAGGCCGTGCGTACCGGCGCCGAGGAGGCCGCCGAGGAGCTGGGCGTCGAGGTCACCTTCGAAGGCCCCGCCGCCGAGACCGAGATCGATGCGCAGCTGCAGATGCTGCAGGCGGCGATCGACCGCGGCCCCGACGCCATCGGCTACGCCGCGCTCGACCCGCAGGCGTGCATCCCGCTCTACGAGGCGGCCGAGAGCGCCGGCATCCCGATCGTCGAGTTCGACGCCGGCTGCGAGAGCGAGTACGGCCAGAACCTGGCAGCGACCGACTCGATGGCCGCGGGTGCGCTCGCCGCGCAGAACATGGCCGAGCTGATCGGCGGCGAGGGCCAGGTCGGCATCGTCGGCCACAGCCAGATCAACTCGACCGGTGTGGAGCGCCGCGACGGCTTCGTCGAGGAGATCGAGGCGAACTACCCGGGCATCGAGATCGTCGACATCCAGTACGGCGACGGCGACCACCTCCGCTCGGCCGACATCGCCAAGGCGATGATCGCCGCGTACCCCGACCTCGTCGGCCTCTACGGCACGAACGAGGGCTCCGCGATCGGCATCGTGAACGCCGTGACCGAGCTGGGCCTGCCCGCCGGCGAGCTCACCATCGTCGGCTTCGACTCGGGCGCCGCCCAGGTCGACGCGATCCGCAACGGCGTGATGGCCGGCGCCATCACGCAGGACCCGATCGGCATCGGCCGCACGGTGGTCGAGAACGCCGTCGCCGCGATCAACGGCGAGGAGCTCGAGGACTTCACCGACACCGGCTCGTACTGGTACGACGCCGAGAACCTCGACGACCCGGAGATCGCAGCGGTGCTCTACGAGTGATCGGCTGACGGTCGTCCACGACCGGCAGACGCAGGAGCCCCCGGCCGCCAGGCCGGGGGCTCCTCGTCCGCCGGCCGCGCGGGGAGCGGCTCAGCCGCGGATCGCCAGCAGCGCGCGCGGGTGGGCCACGAGCATCCGCTCGACGACCTCGTCGCCGATGCGCTCGCGCAGCCGCGGGAGGTAGCGAGCGCCGAGGTAGGCGAGGCCGGGCATGCCGCCGTAGGCGACGTAGCGCGAGGCGCGCGCCACGTCGCCGCCGAGCAGGATGCGGTCGAACCCGCGCTCGACGACCGCCGCGGTGAGCTCGAGCAGCTCATGGTCGCTGCGGTCGCGCCACCGCGCCATGCCGTCGTAGCCGATCGCGCAGCCGCGCGCGAGCAGCTCGGCGTGGTGGCCGGGGTCGATGAGCCGGTCGGCGTGCGCGAGCATGACGCGCGAGGGCGCGACGTCGAGGCGCTCGAGCAGGTCGAGCACGTCATGGCCCGCGGTGCCGTGCTCGAGGTGCACCATGATCGCGGCGCCGGTCTCGGCGTGCGCGACCGCGGCGGCCACGAGCGTCTCGCGCTCGAACGGCGCGATCGACCAGTAGCCGATGCCGGCCTTGATGAGGCCCGCGCGCACGGGCTCGCCCTCGTGGAGCGCGGTGCCCGCGTCCGGCCCGTCGTGCTCCGGCATCCCCTCCACCAGGTCGCGCACGAACGCCGCGGCGCGGCGCTCGGCGCCCCAGCCGCGCAGCGGGTGCTCGGCGCCGTAGTGGGCCTCGCGGTGGATGCCCGTGCTCGCGACGACGCCGAGGCCGGTCGCCGCGCTGATGGCCGCGAGCTCCGCCGGCCGGCGGCCAAGGCCGATGGGCGTGGCGTCGATCATCGCCGCGATGCCGCTGCCGCGCAGGCTCGCGGCCTCCTGACGGGAGCGCTCCGGGTCGTCGAGCTCGTCGCCCGGCAGGAGCGGCGAGACCTGGAAGAGATGCTCGTGCGCGTCGACCACGCCGAGCGCCGCCGGCTCGACGTCGCCGAGCACGGTGCGGACGACGCTCATGCGCGGAACGGCTCCGCGGCGACCGCGAGGCGCTCGACCAGCGACGGCGTCATCTCGAGCTCGAAGACCTCGCCGATCACCTGGGTCCAGCCGTGGATGAAGTAGCGCCAGCCGTCGACCAGCGTCAGCTCGCGCTCCGTCTCCTGCGCGCGGGCCTGGTGCAGGAACTCGAGGCTGCCGCGGTAGTTGAACTCCCAGACGATCGCCTGCCGCGGGAAGAGCGCCCCGTCGGGCACGGGCGAGCCCGTGCGGTCCTTCCCGAGCCCGGAGGCGTTCACGACGAGGCTGCCCTCCGGCGCCTCGGCGAGCGCCGCACGGGTCGCGTCGGGCGTCGCCTCGAGCAGCGTCAGGAGCGCCGGGTCGGTGCTGCGCGAGGCGTGCACGGCGGCCAGGTGGTCGAGGCGCTCGCGGCTCGTGTCGGTGACGAGGATGCGTCGCGGCCGGTCGTCGCGGTCGGCGAGGCGCCAGGTGAGGGCGAGGCCCGCACCGCCCGCCCCGAGCACGACGGCGTCGCGGACGCCGCCGAACGCATCCGGGACCAGGAGCTCGTCGAGCGCGAGGCCGGCGGTGATCGGATCCTTCGCGTGCCCGAGCAGGCGCCCGTCGCGCTTGGCGATGCTCGAGACCTCGCCGCACGCGCGGGCGAAGTCGTCGAGCTCGTCGAAGATGTCGTGGGCGGCCGCGTAGAGCGCCATCTTGTGGGTCGTGACGAG
>JBAZPY010000377.1:0-2645 GCA_041645515.1 Agrococcus sp. | reverse complement strand
GCGGAGGCCATCGAGCACGCCGATGTCGTGCTCGTCGTCGGTGCGGGGCTCAACGCGTTCCAGACCCGCTTCGGCGACGCCTTCGCCGACGACGCGCACGTCGTGCAGGTCGATGTGCTCGACGCGCCGACGAACCCGCGGGTCGACGAGCTCGTGCGCGGCGACGCGCGGCTCGTCGCCGAGGCGCTGCTCGCGCTGCTCGGCGACCGCGACGTCGAGGCGGCCGACGAGGCCCGTGGTGACGCCGGCTGGGCGGAGGCGGGCTTCGCCGACGTCGCGGGCGTCCACCGCGAGCGTCCCGCGGGCGACGGGCTGGCCGCCGACGGCCGGCTCGACCCCCGCAGCCTGTTCCACGCGCTCGAGTCGCTGCTGCCCGCGGACCGCGTGATCGTGCAGGACGGCGGGCACTTCATCGGCTGGGCTCCGACGCACCTGTCGGTCGCCGACCCCGAGCGGCTGCTGATGGTCGGGACCGCCTTCCAGACGATCGGGCTCGGCCTGCCGAGCGCCGTCGGTGCCGGGGCCGCCCGACCCGAGTCGACCGTCGTGCTCGTCACGGGTGACGGCGGGGCGCTGATGGGACTCGCCGACCTCGACTCCGTCGTCCGCACCGTGCGGCGGGGCATCGTCATCGTCTGCAACGACGCCGCCTACGGCGCCGAGGTGCACCAGTACGGGGTGCGCGGCGTCGCGGAGGAGCCGATGCTCATCGAGCAGGTCGACTTCGCCGGACTGGGCCGGGCGCTCGGCGCGGAGGCCGCCGTGATCGAGCGGCTCGACGACTTCGCGCAGCTCGAGCGCTGGATCGCGACCGGCGCGGACGGCGTCTTTGTCGCCGACTGCCGCATCAGCCAGCAGGTCGTCGCGCCCTACATCATCGAGGTGCGCGAGGCGGCGATGCGGGCGGCGGCGCGCTGACCCGCCGAGCGGTGTCGGGTTCCCGCGGGCGTGCCCCGACAATCGGGCCGTCCGCCGGCACTCGGCGCCCGCGCTCGACGCCGCGGCGTGCGGGTCAGGTCGGCTCGTCGCCCAGCTCGAGGAGCCGGCGGAACAGGTCCAGCACCTCCTCGGGCAGCAGCGGCTCGGCGACCGTCACGTCGTAGCCCGTCCAGAGCGTGACCCGCCACATCGGCGCGTCCGGCAGCGCACGCCCATCGAGGTCGGCGAGCCTGCCCGAGGCGACGAGGGTGTCGAGGTGCTCGCGGTCCTCACCCGGGATGACCTCGAGCTCGAGCACCGCCGCGCGCGTGCGCCCCAGCATGCCGCCCGTCCGCGCCACCCGGACCGCCTCCGCGGCCTCCGCATCCACCCCCGAGCCCTCGCCCACGCCGACCCCCGCCCATGCCTTCCGCACGGCGAGCGTCTCGGGCGCGTCGTCGCCGTACCGGGCGGCGGCTGCCTCCACGGTCGCGGCGGCGAAGGTCGCGAAGTCGGCGGTGGCGGGGAGGCCTCCGGTCAGGGCGTCCATCCAGATGCGGCCCGGTGCCTCCCAGGCCCGTCCGCCGATCGCGGTCGCCACGAGGTGGAACGCCTTGTTGGGGATGCCGGAGTTGATGTGCACGCCGCCGAGGTCGTCGCTCGTGACGACAAGGTCCCGCATGTGGCCCGGCTGCGGGTCCTTGCCGAGCACCGGGTCGTCGTAGGCGGTGCCGGGCTCCGCCATCGACCGCAGCGCGACACCCGCGACCCGCTCGGTGAAGACGCCCGCGCCGATCAGCCAGTCGGCCTCGTCGGCGGACTGGCCGAGCGCGTGCTGCTTCACGAGCGAGCCCAGCACGTCGGCGAGCGACTCGTTCAGCGCGCCGGACTGGTCGCGGTAGACGAGATCGGCCGTCGATGCGATGACGCCGTGGCCGAGCTCGTGGCCGATCACGTCCACGGCGTTCGTGAAGCCCGCGAATACCTCGCCGTCGCCGTCGCCGAAGGCCATCCGCTCGCCGTCCCAGAAGGCGTTGTCGTAGCGGGTGCCGTAGTGCACCGTCGCGAGCAGCGGCATGCCCGCGCCGTCGAGGGAGTCGCGCCCGAACGCCTCGTGCAGCATGCTCCAGGCGAGCCCGAGGCCGTCGTAGGCCTGGTCGGCGGCGATGTCGCCGGTCGGCTCGTCGCCCTCGTCGCGCACGACCGTGCCGGGCAGCGTGGTGGTGTGCTCGGCGTCGCTGACGGTGCGCTCGGGCCCGACCTCGCCGGGCACGAGCGAGGGGCGCTCGGTCCGCGGGTGCGGCTTGAGCGGCGCGGTGGCGCGCTCGGCGCGGATGTCGTGGTCGACGCCCAGGGTGCGTGCCGCGACCGGCGCGGCCGGAGACGGGGCCGCCGCGATGCGCTCGAGCAGGTACGGCGGCACGATGCCCTGCCGCACGTGCGTCGGTGCCGCGATGGCCTCGTCGAGCCGGGGCGCGACGAGCCCGGCCCACAGGCGGTAGCCGGCGGGTGAGGGGTGGAAGCCGTCCGGCGCGTGGAGCTCGGGGTCGAGGATCGCCGGGGTCGGCAGGTGGATCGTGCGCGGCTCGGTCGCGGCGATGCGCTGCAGCGCCTCGTCGAGGCTGCGGGCGTGGCCGCCGAGCAGGGAGCGGATGGGCTGCGGGAGCCACTCGAAGGTGTCGATCTGCGGTGCGCCGGCGAGCCCCAGCACGCCGCCGTCCGAGAGG
>JBAZPY010000376.1:0-2653 GCA_041645515.1 Agrococcus sp. | reverse complement strand
ATCCTGGCGGTCGCTCAGCACGTGGGATGCGACGGGCGGGCGCTCGTGCGCGGGATCGCGACCGGCTACGAGATCCAGGTCGACCTCGTGCGGGCGATCAGCCTGCACAAGCACAAGATCGACCACGTCGCCCACCTCGGTCCGTCGGCCGCGGCCGGCATCGGCACCATGCTGGGGCTGGATGCCGAGACGATCTTCCAGGCGATCGGTCAGGCCCTCCACACGACGACCGCCACGCGGCAGTCGCGCAAGGGCGAGATCTCCACCTGGAAGGCGCACGCGCCGGCGTTCGCGGGGAAGATGGCGGTCGAGTCGGTCGACCGCGCCATGCGCGGGCAGACGAGCCCCGTACCCATCTACGAGGGCGAGGACGGCGTGATCGCCTGGCTGCTCGACGGCTGGGAGGGCGCGTACTCGGTGCCGCTGCCCGCGCCGGGCGAGCCGAAGCGCGGCATCCTCGACACCTACACGAAGGAGCACTCCGCGGAGTACCAGGCGCAGGCGTGGATCGACCTCGCCCGCCGCCTCTCGGCGGAGCGGCCGGGGCTGCGCGACCCGGAGAACGTGGCGTCGATCGTGCTGCACACGAGCCATCACACGCACTTCGTGATCGGCTCGGGCGCGAACGACCCGCAGAAGTACGACCCGACCGCGTCGCGGGAGACGCTCGACCACTCCATTCCCTACATCGTCGCGGTCGCGCTGCAGGACGGTGGCTGGCACCACGTCGACTCCTACGCGCCCGAGCGTGCGCAGCGCCCCGACACGGTCGAGCTGTGGAACAAGATCACGACGGTCGAGGACCCGGTGTGGACCGAGCGGTACCACGACCCGGACCCGGACAAGAAGGCGTTCGGCGGCCGCGTCGTCATCACCCTCGCCTCCGGCGAGGTCATCGAGGACGAGATCTCGGTCGCGGATGCGCACCCCGCCGGCGCGCGCCCCTTCGGCCGCGCCGAGTACGTGCACAAGCTCCGCACCCTCGCGCAGGGCATCATCGAGACCGAGGAGCTCGACCGCTTCCTCGGCCTGGTGGAGCGGCTGCCCGAGCTGACGGCCGACGAGGTGCGGCAGCTGACGGTGTTCGCGCCGGCAGGCACGGTCGATCAGGGCACCACGAAGGGTCTCTTCTAGTGCTGTCGACGACCGTCACGCCATCCGAGAAGCGCAAGGCGCTGCGGGCCGGGCTCGCCTCCGGCACGCTGCAGCGCTTCCCGGGTGCGTTCACGCCGCTGACCGCGCCGCTCATCCAGCAGCTCGGCTTCGAGGGCGTCTACATCTCCGGCGCCGTCATGGCGGCGGAGCTGGGCCTGCCCGACATCGGCCTGACGACGCTCACGGAGGTCGCCCGGCGCGGCCGCGAGATCTCGCGGATGACCGACCTGCCGACGCTCATCGACGCCGACACCGGCTTCGGGGAGGCGATGAACGTCGCCCGCGCGGTGCACGAGCTCGAGGACGCGGGCGTCTCCGGCCTCCACCTCGAGGACCAGGTCAACCCCAAGCGGTGCGGCCACCTCGACGGCAAGGAGGTCGTGTCGCTCGACCAGGCGGTGCAGCGCATCGCGGCCGCCGTCTCGGCCCGCCGCGACCGCGACCTCGTCATCATGGCCCGCACGGACATCCGCGGCGTGGCAGGCCTCGAGGCGGCGAAGGACCGGGCCAAGGCGCTGGAGGCCGCCGGTGCCGATGCCATCTTCCCCGAGGCGATGGCGACGCTCGAGGAGTTCGCCGCCATCCGCGAGGCGGTCGACGTGCCGATCCTCGCCAACATGACCGAGTTCGGCAAGAGCGCCCTCTTCACGCACCAGCAGCTGCAGGACGTCGGCGTGAACATCGCCATCCACCCGGTGTCGCTGCTGCGCATCGCGATGGGCGCGATCGAGCGCGAGCTCGGCCTGCTGCAGGAGACCGGCACCCTCGACGGCGCCGTCGAGCGCATGCAGACCCGCGCCCGCCTCTACGAGCTGAACGACTACGCGGCCTACAACGCGTTCGACGAGGGCGTGTTCAACTTCGACGTGCCCGGGATCGAGCAGCGATGAGCGTGCTGTTCTCGCCCGTGCAGCTCGGGCGCGTCGAGGTGCGCAACCGCGCGTGGGTGTCGCCGATGTGCCAGTACTCGTGCGAGGAGCAGGACGGCATGCCGGGCGACTGGCACCGCGAGCACCTGGCCTCGTTCGCTCGCGGCGGCGCGGGGCTCGTCATGACCGAGGCGGCCGCGGTCGAGCCGATCGGCCGCATCTCGCCGCAGGACCTGGGCCTGTGGAACGACGCGCAGGCGGAGGCGCTCGCTCCCATCGCCGCGCGCATCCGCGCGCACGGGGCCGTCCCGGCGGTGCAGCTCGCGCACGCGGGCCGGAAGGCGTCGATCTACCGCGAGTGGAGCGGCAGGGGATCGGTCGCGGAGGAGGACGGCGGCTGGCAGACGGTGAGTGCAGGGCCGGATGCGTTCGGCGGCTACGCCGCGCCCCGCGCGCTGGCGTCGGACGAGGTCGCGGCGCTGCCGGAGCTGTTCGCCGCCGCAGCGCGGCGGGCGACGGCCGCGGGCTTCGACGTGGTCGAGATCCACGCCGCGCACGGCTACCTGCTGCACCAGTTCCTGTCGCCGCTGTCGAACCCGCGCGACGACGAGTGGGGCACGGGCGAAGGC
>JBAZPY010000375.1:0-2653 GCA_041645515.1 Agrococcus sp. | reverse complement strand
CTCGCGCCACGCATCCGCCGCGTCCGACAGCCGCGAGGGCCCGCGGAACTCGAGCCGCAGCGCCTCGCCGCGCCCGACGATGCCGTCGGCGCCGCGACGGACCGCGAGCGGTGCGCGCGGGTCGGCGTGCTCCAGCAGGCGTCCGAGCTCCGCGCGCTCGGTGCGCGCCCCCAGGGCCGGCATGCATGCCAGCCTAGATGCACCGGTCCGAGCCTGGGCGAGGGCCGCCATGGGTCCAGCCACCGACGCCTAGGATGGAGGACGTGAGCCGAGCAGACATGCAGAAGGACCCCGAAGCGGTCGCGGGCATGTTCGACGCGACGGCCAAGCGCTACGACCTGCTGAACACCCTCCTCTCTGGCGGCAACGACCGGCTCTGGCGCATCCACATGCAGCGTGCCGTGCGGCCGCAGCCGGGGGAGCGCATCCTCGACGTCGCCGCCGGCACCGGCGCATCCGCCGCGCCCATGGCGAAGGCCGGTGCGCTCGTCACCGCCCTCGACATCAGCGAGGGCATGCTCGAGGAGGGGCGCAGGCGCCACGCCGACATCGAGTTCGTGCACGGCTCCGCCGAGGAGCTGCCGTTCGACGGCGACTCCTTCGACGCCGTCACCATCTCGTTCGGGCTCCGCAACGTGCAGCACCCGCGCGCGGCGCTCAGCGAGTTCTTGCGCGTGCTCAAGCCCGGCGGCCGGCTCGTCATCTGCGAGTTCTCGCAGCCGCCGGTCAACGTCGTGCGCAAGGGCTACGAGATGTACCTCGGCACCGTGCTGCCGGGCATGGCGAAGGCGGCGAGCTCGAACCCGGAGGCCTACCGCTACCTCGTCGAGTCGATCCGCTCCTGGCCCGACCAGCAGGTGCTGTCGCAGTGGATCCGCACCGCTGGCTTCACGCGCGTCGCCCACCGCAACCTGACCATGGGCGTCGTCGCGCTGCACCGTGGACGCAAGCCCACCGAGCAGACCGGTGCGATGCGCATCGCGCGTCACGCGCACGCGGAGCAGCAGGACAGCTGATGCCGTCGATCGCTGAGGCCTTCGGGCTCAGGGGGCCGCGCCTCGCGGCGCCCGCCGACCTGCGCGTCGTCGACAACGTCGACCGCGGCCTCGACGACCTCGAGGCGCGCCTCGACCAGCACCTGCGGATCGCCGATCCGGTGGCGGATGCGGTGACGCGCTACCTGCTCGAGGCGGGCGGCAAGCGCGCGCGGCCGCTGCTGCTGCTGCTCACCGCGCACCTCGGCACGGGCGTCGACGACGACGTCCTCTCGGCCGCCGAAGTGGTCGAGATCACGCACCTGGCGAGCCTGTACCACGACGACGTGATGGACGAGGCGGACACCCGTCGGGGGGTGCCGTCGACGCACACCGTCTGGGGCAACTCCGTCGCGATCCTCGCGGGCGACCTGCTGTTCGCCCGCGCCGGGCAGATCGCGGCGCCGCTGGGCAGCGAGGTGGCGGTGCTGCAGGCGCGCACGTTCGAGCGGCTGTGCCTCGGCCAGCTGCACGAGACGCTCGGGCCCGGCGACGAGGACCCGGTCGCCCACTACCTGCAGGTGCTCTCCGACAAGACCGGCTCGCTCATCGCCGCCGCGGCTGAGCTCGGCGTGGTCGTGAGCGGCGCCGATAGCGCGTACCGCGAGCCGCTGCGGCTGTTCGGGGAGCGCATCGGCGTGGCCTTCCAGATCGTCGATGACGTCATCGACCTCTCCGCCGATCCCGAGACCGGCAAGGATCAGGGCAACGACGTGCGCGCCGGCGTCGCGACGCTGCCCGTGCTGCTGCTCGCCAAGCGCGGCGACAAGGACTCCGCCCGGCTCCATGGCCGGCTGCAGTCCCCGGCCGACGACGCCGATCTTGCCGCCGCGGTCGCGGAGCTCGCGGCGCATCCGGTCGTCGACGAGACGGTCGCCGAGGCCGAGCGCTGGCAGCGATGGGCGCTCGAGGCGCTCAGCCCCCTGCCCGACGGCACCGTGCGCCGGGGGCTGGAGACGTTCGCCGAGCACGTCGTCTCGCGCACCCGCTGAACCGAACACGCTGACTCGTCAGCCAGGACCGGCGGCCGAGCCGCCCCGCACCCGAGGAGAACCGTGAGCGCACCGCTCCGCATCGCCGTCGTCGGCGCAGGCCCCGCCGGCATCTACGCCGCCGACATCCTCAAGAAGTCGGCGGCCGAGACGGGCCGCGAGGTGCTCATCGACCTGTTCGAGCACCTGCCCGCGCCCTACGGGCTCGTCCGCTACGGCGTCGCCCCCGACCACCCGCGCATCAAGGGCATCATCCAGGCGCTGCGCGAGGTGCTGGAGTCGGGCGTCGTGCGGCTGTTCGGCAACGTGCGCTTCGGCGAGGACATCACGCTCGACGACCTCGAGCGGCTCTACCATGGCGTCATCTTCGCGACCGGCGCGACGAAGGACGCCCCGCTCGACATCCCCGGCATCGACCTCCCGGGCTCCTACGGCGCCGCCGACTTCGTCTCCTGGTACGACGGCCACCCCGACGTGCCGCGCGAGTGGCCGCTCGAGGCGAAGGAGATCGCCGTCATCGGCAACGGCAACGTGGCGCTCGACGTCGCACGCATGCTCGTGAAGCATCCCGAGGACCTCATGCCCACGGAGGTGCCGGCCAACGTCGTCGCCGGCCTCGAGGCATCC
>JBAZPY010000374.1:0-2660 GCA_041645515.1 Agrococcus sp. | reverse complement strand
CGGGGCAGTTCGGGCCGACGATGCGGGTCGAGCCGGCGGCCTTCGCGTGCGCCCAGAACTCCGCGGAGTCCTGCACGGGGATGCCCTCGGTGATCACCACGAGCAGGCCGATGCCCGCGTCGATGGCCTCGACGACGGCGTCCTTCGCGAACGCCGGCGGCACGAAGACGATCGACACGTCGGCGCCGGTGGAGGCCATCGCCTCCGCGACGGTGCCGAACACCGGCAGCTCGACGGCGGAGCCGTCCTGCGCCGTGTGCGAGACGGTGGTGCCGGCCTTGCGCGCGTTCACGCCGCCCACGACCTGCGTGCCGGCCGCGAGCATCCGCGCCGTGTGCTTCGAGCCCTCGCCGCCGGTGATGCCCTGGACGATGACCTTGCTGTCCTTGTTGAGATAGATCGACATGTGTTCTGCTCTCCTAGGCCGCAGCCAGCTCGGCGGCCTTGGCCGCTGCCTCGTCCATGGTGGCGACGACGGTCACCAGCGGGTGGTTCGCCTCGGCGAGGATGCGTCGGCCCTCCTCGACGTTGTTGCCGTCGAGTCGCACGACGAGCGGCTTCGACTCCTTGTCGCCGAGGATCTCGAGCGCCTGCACGATGCCGTTCGCGACCTCGTCGCACGCGGTGATGCCGCCGAAGACGTTGACGAAGACGCTCTTCACGTCCTGGTCGTTGAGGATCACGTCGAGGCCCGCCGCCATGACCTCGGCGGATGCGCCGCCGCCGATGTCGAGGAAGTTGGCGGGCTTCACGCCGCCGAACTGCTCGCCGGCGTAGGCGACGACGTCGAGCGTCGACATGACGAGGCCCGCGCCGTTGCCGATGATGCCGACCTGGCCGTCGAGCTTGACGTAGTTGAGGTCGGACTCCTTGGCCTTCGCCTCGAGCGGGTCGGTCGCGGCCTTGTCCTCGAGCGCGGCGTGGCCGGGCTGGCGGAACTCGGCGTTCTCGTCGAGCGTGATCTTGCCGTCGAGCGCGATGATGTCGCCGCCCTCGGTGAGCACGAGCGGGTTGACCTCGACGAGCGTGGCGTCCTCCTTGTCGAAGACGCCGTACAGCTGCACGAGCACCGGCGCGACCTTGGCGACGAGCTCCTCGGGGAAGCTCGCGGCGCGCACGATCTCCTCGGCCTTGGCCGCGTCGATGCCGACGGCCGGGTCGACGGTGACCTTCGCGAGCGCCTCGGGACGCTCCTCCGCCAGCTGCTCGATCTCCATGCCGCCCTCGTAGGAGCACATGGCGAGGTAGGAGCGGTTGGAGCGGTCGAGCAGCACGGAGAAGTAGTACTCCTCCTTGATGGCGGCGCCCTCCGCGACCATCACCCGGTGCACGGTGTGCCCCTTGATGTCGAGGCCGAGGATCGCCTCGGCTGCGGCCTTCGCCTCCGCCGGGCTCTTGGCCAGCTTCACGCCGCCCGCCTTGCCTCGGCCGCCCGTCTTGACCTGTGCCTTCACGACGACGACACCGCCGCCGAGCTCCGTGGCTGCTGCCTCGGCCTGCTCAGGGGTGTCGGCGGTGATGCCTCGCAGCACGGGGACACCGTGCTGCTCGAACAGGTCCCGTGCCTGGTACTCATAGAGATCCACGCGTCATCCAATCGATGTTCTGTATGCAGTCTTGTGTTGACAGAGTGTGGTGGGGATTCGCCGGGGCAAGCCTAGCCCTGTCCCACATGGCCCCCCGGTCGGTTTCGGGCCGCCGAAGCGCGAAGATTCGGCTTTCTTGCCGCTTTCGGCGGAGCCTCGCCTTCCTTGCGAGCGCGCCGACGACCCCGGACCATGGATGGCTGGAGGAACACCCATGGACCCTGCCCTGCAGCGCAGACCCGACCTGCCGCCGCCGGTCGAGTCGATGGCGTCGAAGCTCAACTGGCTGCGCGCCGGCGTGCTCGGCGCGAACGACGGCATCGTGTCGACGTCGGCGCTCATGGTCGGCGTCGCCGGCGCGGGAACCTCGCTCGCGGGCATCCTGACGGCCGGCGTCGCGGCGCTCGTCGCGGGCGCCCTGTCGATGGCGGTCGGCGAGTACGTCTCGGTCTCGTCGCAGCGCGACAGCGAGCGCGCCGCGATCCGGCGCGAGCTGCGCCACCTCGACGCCGACCCCGAGGGCCAGATCGACCAGCTCGCGCACATGTACGAGCTGCGCGGCCTCTCCCCCGAGACGGCACACCTCGTCGCCGTCGAGCTCACGGCCGCCGACCCGCTCCGCGCGCACCTCGACGTGGAGTACAAGCTCGACCCCGAGGACCTCAACAACCCGTGGGCGGCGGCCGCATCGTCGGCGGTGGCGTTCACGCTCGGCTCGCTCGTGCCGCTGCTCGCCGCGCTCCTCTCCCCCGCCGCCTGGATGCCGTGGCCGATCGTCGTCGCGACCGTCGTCGCGCTCCTCATCACCGGCGTCGTGTCGGCGCGCATCGGCGGGTCCGGCAAGCGCCGCGGCATGCTGCGGGTGCTCATCGGCGGCGTCATCGCGCTCGCGGCCACCTGGTCGATCGGTGCGCTGCTGGGCGCGCCCGTCCACTAGCGCGTCAGCGGCGGGCGCTGTAGCGCAGCTCGGGCCTGCCCGTGCCGCCGTAGCGCGGCGCCACCTCGGCCCGCCCCTCGAGCACGAGCCGCTCGAGGTAGCGGCGAGCGCTCACCCGCGACATCCCTAGCTGCTCG
>JBAZPY010000373.1:0-2669 GCA_041645515.1 Agrococcus sp. | reverse complement strand
GCTCGGCGAGATCTTCGGCGACGTCGGCCGCCACGCGCGCAGCGCCGTCGGCGTCGCGGAGCTGCCGCTCGGCGCCCCGGTCGAGGTCGAGGTCATCGCCGAGTTCGCTTAGCACTCCCACCAACGAACTTCCCCGAACGCCGGGATTCCGGTGAAGAATCCCGCGATTCGGGGAAGTTCGACGCTCGCGCGGTGACGCGCTCGGATGCGTTCGACGATCGGGGCGAGGTCGCGGTCGGTGCGGTGCTGGTCGCCTTCGACCTCGATCAGCACGCCGGAGCGCCAGAAGGCGACGTCGGGCGCGAGCGTCACGCCCTCGAGCACGACGGGCACGTTGCACCACGGCTCGGGCGCACCGAGGATCTCGAGCCCGAGCCGCACGATCGTCTCCGGCCGCGACCACGCCCGCGGGTGCAGCGCGTGGGCGGCGGCGAGCAGGCGACGATGGCCCCGCTGGCCCGTATGGGCGGCTACCGCAGCGCGGAGCTCATCACGTGTGGCGAGTGGCGCTCGCTCCTTGACGATCGCGTCCCCGAGCGCGACGAGATCCTCGAAGCTCAGGTAGTCGGCGCCGTCGACGAACACCTGGGCCGGGCTCGACATCCGCAGCGCGTCGACGAGGCGAATCTGCGCTGGATCGAGTGCGCGCTGCCGACCGCGGAGACCCTTGCCGCGCGGCGCGTGCTGGGGGCTCGGCACCGTGACATCGATGCGGTCGAGCTCGCGCAGCCGAGGCGGCAGCGGGAGCCCGTAGAGCGAGGCGGCGGTCGCGTGGCCGAGCCAAGCGCTGCCATCGACGGATCGGAGCGCCGCGGTTGCCCGCCGCCGCAGATCGATGGGCGCCGACGCGTCGGCGTACACGTCGCGAGCGAGACGGATGGTGCGGTGACCGCGCAGCCGTTCCGCGCCGACACCGGCCTCCCGCGCTTCCGCGCTCGTGAAGAGGCCGTCGTGCAGCGACTCCGGCAATGCCCACGCGTCGTCCACGGGCGCATCCTGCTCGCGTCGATCCCGCCGGGCACGCGCGAAGATCCGCGCTGTGGACAGCCGCGTCGCCCCGCGCCCCTCCCCGGCGCGCATCCCATCGTCGAACTTCCCTTGACTCGGGAAGCTCGAGGCCGAAACCGGCCGGTCGAGGAAGTTCGACGGATGGGCGGGCGGCCCGCGGCGGGGCGGCGGGCTACCGCAGCTGCGACTGGATCGCGTCGACGACCGACTGGTCGGCGAGCGTCGTCGTGTCGCCGAGGTCGCGGCCCTCCGCGAGGTCGCGCAGCAGGCGGCGCATGATCTTCCCCGACCGCGTCTTCGGCAGGTCGGGCACGATGAACACCTGCCGCGGTCGGGCGATGGCGCCGATGTCCTTCGCGACGTGCTGGCGCAGCTCCTGCTCCGCCTCCTCGACCGTCGTGTCGCGCGACGCCGACTGCTTCAGGATCACGAACGCGACGACCGCCTGGCCGGTGGTCGCATCCGCCGCCCCCACGACCGCGGCCTCGGCGACCCCGTCGTGCGCGACCAGCGACGACTCGATCTCGGCGGTGGAGAGCCGGTGCCCCGACACGTTCATGACGTCGTCGACCCGGCCGAGCAGCCAGATCTCGCCGTCCTCATCCTTGCGGGCGCCGTCGCCGGCGAAGTAGCGGTCGCCGAACCTCTCCCAGTACGTCTCGCGGTAGCGGTCGTCGTCGCCCCAGATGGTGCGCAGCATCCCCGGCCACGGGCTCGTCACGACCAGCAGGCCGCCGTCGCCGTCGCCGACCGGCCGGCCCTGCTCGTCGACGACGTCGATCTCGATGCCGGGGATCGGCACCTGCGCGCTGCCGGGCTTGAGGGTCGTCACGGCGGCGAGGCCGGAGATCATGATGGCGCCCGTCTCGGTCTGCCACCACGTGTCCATGACGGGGGTCGAGCCGCCGCCGATCACGTCGCGGTACCAGATCCACGCCTCCGGGTTGATGGGCTCGCCCACCGTGCCGAGCACCCGCAGGCTCGACAGGTCGCTCGACTGCGTGTGCTGGCGGCCGAGCTTCATGAACGTGCGGATGGCCGTGGGGGCGGTGTAGAAGACCGTCACGCCGTAGCGCTCGATGATCTGCCACGGCCGCTCGGGCGTCGGGGTGTCGAACGTGCCCTCGTGCATCACCTGGGTGGTGCCGTTCGCCATCGGCCCGTAGACGATGTAGCTGTGCCCGGTGACCCAGCCGATGTCGGCCGTGCACCAGTACACGTCGCGCTCGGGCTTGAGGTCGAAGACGTGCCGGTGCGTGAACGACGTCTGCGTCAGGTAGCCGGCGCTGGTGTGCAGGATGCCCTTCGGCCGCCCCGTCGTGCCCGACGTGTAGAGGATGAAGAGCGGGTGCTCGGCGGGGAAGGCCTCGGCCACGTGCTCGGGCTCCGCGTCGGCCATCGCCTCGTGGTACCAGACGTCGCGGCCGTCGACCCAGTCGATCTCGTTCTCGCCGCGCTTGACGACGAGCACGTTCGTGACGCCGTGGCCCGGCTCGCGCAGCGCCTCGTCGACGGTCGGCTTGAGCGCGAACACCTTGCCCTTGCGGTAGGCGCCGTCGGTCGTGATGACGAGCGTCGCGCCGGCGTCGTCGATGCGGCCGCGCAGGTTGGAGGGGGAGAAGCCGCCGAAGACGGCGGTGTGGACGGCGCCGATGCGGGCG
>JBAZPY010000372.1:0-2672 GCA_041645515.1 Agrococcus sp. | reverse complement strand
GCCCTCTCCCCCGCTGGTTGAGCCGGTCCGCGCGCGCAGCGCGCTGACCGAGTCGAAACCGTCGCCCCCAACGCCGCCGGTTGAGCCGGTCCGCGCGCGCAGCGCGCTGACCGAGTCGAAACCATCCCCGTCCCCGCCGGTTGAGCCGGTCCGCGCGCGCAGCGCGCTGACCGAGTCGAAACCATCGCTCGACTCGGGGTCGGTTTCGACACGCTCAGCGCCTTCGGCGCGGAGCGGCTCAACCAGCGGGAGAGGGTCGGGGCCGGTTTCGACACGCTCAGCGCCTTCGGCGCGGAGCGGCTCAACCAGCGGCAGAGGGTCGGGGTCGGTTTCGACACGCTCAGCGCCTTCGGCGCGGAGCGGCTCAACCAGCGGCAGAGTGCGCGGGGAGAGCCACTCCAGCACCGTCCCCGCGTACGGCCGCTCCTCCGCGACCAGGTGGCTCGCGCCCTCGTACCGGTGCACGTCCGCATGCGGCAGCCGATCGACGAGGTCGTCGAGGTAGCGGTCGGTGAACACCGGGTCCTCCGGCCCCCACTGCAGGAGCGCCGGCACCTCGAGCCTGGCGACACCCCAACTGATCCGCTCGAGCTCCGCGAAGCTCTCGTGCCGGTCATCGACGGGGATGTCGGCGACGAACCCGCCGATGCCGTGCCGGCGGTCGGCGGAGCGGTAGGGCGCGCGGAAGGCGTCCTTGACCTCCGGCGCGAGCGCCGGGGTGGCGAGCGTCAGCGTCGTCTCGAGGAACCCGGTGGTGCCGACGGTCGCGGCGGCGAGCACCCCGCGAGCGCGCGCGAGCCGCAGCGGCGCGGGGATCGGCACGCCCGCCGGGTGGTGCACGGCGGTGTTGAGCAGTGCGACCGCGGCCAGCCGCTCCGGGTGGTCGACGGCCCAGCCGAGCGAGATGACGCCGCCCCAGTCGTGCCCGAGGGTGACGACTGGGCCCGCCAGGCCGAGCGCATCCGTGAACGCCGCGAGGTCGAGCACGCGCTGCGGCAGCGGCCGGTGCACTCCGGTGCGCTCCGAGAAGCCCATCTCGAGCTGGTCGACCGCGACCACGCGCCACGCGGGCTGCCCCGCCTGGGCGGCGGCGACCGACTCGGCCGCCATCGACCGCCAGAGGTACGACCACGTGGGGTTGCCGTGCACGGCCAGGATCGTGCCCGCCACGGGCGCGCCGATGCGGGCCAGCGCATCCGCCGTGTCGATGCAGTGCCACTCGCGGGTCACGCCCTCGTCGAGCCCCCGACCGGGCACGGCGACGAGGCGGCTCCAGTGCGGGTCGAGTCCGGGCAGGCCCTCGGGCGGCAGGGAGGCGGGCTGCGTCACCGCAGTCACCAGGCGAGCTCCATCATGGCCGTGTTGAGGCCGGAGCCGACGCCCATGAGCAGCACGCGGTCGCCGCGGTTGAGCGTCGCCTGCTCCTCGGCGAGCGTGATCGGGATGGATGCCGGTCCGACGTTGCCGTAGCGGGGGAACGTGGTCGGCACCCGCGCCGGGTCGAGCTTCGCGGCCTTGACGATCGCGTTGGTGTGGACGGCGGAGACCTGGTGGGTGATGTAGCGGTCCATCTGCGACCACTTCCAGTCGGGCGCCGCCTCCTTCCAGGCGGAGACGACGAGCTCGAGGCCGCCCTTCAGCAGCGCCTTCGCGTTCGTGTACATGCCCTCGGCGCTGCCGACGCACAGGTCGTGCCACTGCGTGGCGGCGCGCGTGACGCCGCCGAGGATGCGGTGGCCCTCTGGGTGCTCGTCGGCGCGGCCGAGCACGGCGGCGGCCGATCCGGAGCCGAGCGTGAGGGTGGCGAACTCGCTCAGGAAGTCGTCGCGGTCGATGTCGTTGCCGAGCAGGCGGTCGATGGTGCTGACCTGGATGTCGTCGGCGTCCTCGCCGTTGACGACGATCGCGTAGCGGATCTGCCCCGACTCGATCATGCCGGCGGCGAGGCTCATGCCGTTGACGAAGCCGAGGCAGGCGTTGGCGACGTCGAAGTTGATGGCCGAGCTCGGCAGCCCGAGCTCGTGGTGCAGCCGCACGGCGACCGACGGCTCGAGGTGCTTGCGGGTGACGCTCGTGTTGATGAGCAGGCCCACGTCGCGCGGATCGACCCCGGCTTCCGCGAGCGCGCGCTCCCCTGCCTGCACCGTGGCGGTGTCGGCGGACTCGCCGTCGGCCCAGTTGCGGCGCTCGAGCACGCCGGCGACGCGCTTCAGCAGTCCGCCGCGCAGCTTGAGGCGGCGGAGGGCGGCCTCGAGCCGCTCCTCGATGTCGACGGATGTCGTGACCCGGGAGGGCAGGGTGCTCGCGACCGACAGCAGCGAGACGTTGCTGAAGCGCGTGGTCGCGTTGCCGGACGCGGGAGCTTCGTCGAGAGCCGAGAGCGTTTGACGCATTGCTAGAGCGTAGCGAGGCGACCTATGGCGAAACTGCTAGTCGGGGTACAACTTCTTCCGTACTCGCCGTGGGTCGAGTAGCTGCCGGCGGAGCCGGCCGCGTATCGAGACCGGCTACCGCACCGCCACCGTCAGCAGCACCGCCGCATCCGTCAGCGCATCCACCGCGTGCCGCGCATCCGGGATGTCGATCACGTCCCCCGCTCCGAGTTCGACCGCCTCGCTCCCCCACCGCAGCCGCACCCGTCCGACCAGCACCTGCAGCGTCGCCTCCCCGTT
>JBAZPY010000371.1:0-2672 GCA_041645515.1 Agrococcus sp. | reverse complement strand
CACGCGGGCGCGACCGCGCGGCACCGGTGGAGAGCGCCCCCGAGCGCCTGGCGTGTACCATGGTCGGGCATCGCTTGTGCGATGACTTCGCGCGCCCGCCGCGACGACACCCCCTTCGGTCCAGCTGCTCGAGCTCGCGCTCGCGTGCCTGGTGGTGGTGCGTCAGGGCGCCAGGGGCTCGACCGACCGGTCGCGCCGGCAACCAGAACAGAAGAAGGAGGCGGCCATGGCCGTCGTCACGACTCGCCAGCTGCTCGACAGCGGCGTCCACTTCGGGCACCAGACCCGTCGTTGGAACCCCAAGATGAAGCGCTTCATCTTCACGGAGCGCTCGGGCATCTACATCATCGACCTGCAGCAGTCGCTCGCCTACATCGACAAGGCGTACGACTTCGTCAAGGAGACGGTCTCGCACGGCGGCTCCGTGCTGTTCGTCGGCACCAAGAAGCAGGCGCAGGAGTCGATCGCCGAGCAGGCGACGCGCGTGGGCCAGCCCTACGTCAACCAGCGCTGGCTCGGTGGCCTCCTCACGAACTTCAACACGGTCTCGAAGCGCCTGAGCCGCATGAAGGAGCTCGAGGAGCTCGACTTCGAGGACACCACCCAGGGCTACACGAAGAAGGAGCTGCTGCTCAAGAAGCGCGAGCTCATCAAGCTGCAGAAGTCGCTCGGCGGCATCCGCAACCTCCAGCGCACCCCGTCGGCGCTCTGGATCGTCGACACGAACAAGGAGCACCTCGCGGTCGACGAGGCGAAGAAGCTCGGCATCCCGATCATCGCCATCCTCGACACGAACTGCGACCCCGACGACGTCGCGTACCCGATCCCGGGCAACGACGACGCGATCCGCTCCGTCGCGCTGCTGACCAAGATCGTCGCCGACGCCGCGGCCGAGGGCCTCATGCAGCGCCACGGCGGTGGCGACGCCGCTGCCGAGCCGATGGCCGAGTGGGAGCGCGAGCTGCTCGAGCAGCACGCCACCGAGACCGCCGCCGCGCCCGCCGCCGAGGAGACGCCTGCCGAGGCTCCCGAGGCCGCAGCCGAGGTCGCCGCGACCCCCGCCGCCGAGGAGGCCGCCCCGGCCGCCGAGGAGACGGCCGTCGAGTCCACCGAGGGCGCCGCGGCGCCCGAGTCGAACTAAGGAGCAGCGGATGGCATCCATCAGCATCGCCGACCTCAAGATGCTGCGCGAGCAGCTCGGCACCGGCATGAGCGACACGAAGGCGGCCCTCGAGGAGGCCGACGGCGACGTCGAGAAGGCCACCGAGATCCTCCGCCTCAAGGGCGCGAAGGGCAACGCGAAGCGGGCCGACCGCTCCACGAGCGAGGGCCTCGTGGCCGTCGCCGAGGGCGACGGCGCCGTGACGATGATCGCGATCGGCAGCGAGACGGACTTCGTCGCGAAGAACGAGAAGTTCATCGCGCTCGCCGACCGCGTCGTCGCCGCTGCCGCGGCCGCCGGCGCGACCGACCTGGAGTCGGCCCTCGCCGCTCCGGCCGAGTCGGGCACCGTCCAGTCGATGATCGAGGAGCAGGCCGCGACGCTCGGCGAGAAGATCGAGCTGACGAAGGTGGCCCGCCTCGAGGGCGAGCAGCACGCCGTCTACCTGCACCGCACCTCGAAGGACCTGCCCCCGCAGGTCGGCGTCGTGGTGGCGTACACGGGCGACGACGCGGACACGGCTCGTGCCGTGGCGCAGCACATCGCGATGTTCGACCCCACCTACGTCACGCGCGACGAGGTGCCGGCCGACGCGGTCGAGAAGGAGCGCGAGCTCGTCACCGAGATCGCTCGCGGTGAGGGCAAGCCCGACGCGGCGCTGCCGAAGATCATCGAGGGCCGCCTGAGCGGCTTCTTCAAGCAGATCGTCCTGCTCGACCAGGACTACGCCCGCGACAACAAGCAGAGCGTCGCCAAGGTGCTCGAGGCTGCTGGCCTGACGGTCACCGGCTTCGCGCGCTTCAAGGTCGGCGCGTAAGCACACACGCACGGAGAGGGCCGGGGGGCGACCCCCGGCCCTCTTCGCGCCCGGCCGCGGTGGCGCGCACGGTAGGCTTCTGCACGGCCCGCGCTCGGGTCGTGACCCCCCAGGAGGACGCCCGATGACAGCACAGCCGCGACGCCGAGTCCTCCTGAAGCTCTCGGGCGAGGCCTTCGGAGCCGGCAGCCTGGGCGTGAACCCCGACGTCGTCGCGTCGATCGCGCGGCAGATCGCGGATGCGGCCGAGACCGTCGAGATCGCGATCGTCGTCGGCGGCGGCAACTTCTTCCGCGGCGCGGAGCTCAGCCAGCGCGGCATGGAGCGCGGACGCGCCGACTACATGGGCATGCTCGGCACGGTCATGAACGCGCTCGCCCTCCAGGACTTCCTCGAGCAGGCCGGGGCGGAGACCCGCGTGCAGTCGGCGATCCAGATGACGCAGGTCGCGGAGCCCTACATCCCGCGTCGCGCGGAGCGGCACCTCGAGAAGGGCCGCGTCGTCATCTTCGGCGCCGGCGCGGGCCTGCCCTACTTCTCCACCGACACGGTGGCGGCGCAGCGCGCGCTCGAGATCACCGCGGACCAGGTGCTCGTCGCCAAGAACGGCGTCGACGGCGTCTACTCCGCCGACCCCAACGAGGACCCGAGCGCGACACGCTTCGACGAGATCACCTATCAGGACGCGCTCGT
>JBAZPY010000370.1:0-2674 GCA_041645515.1 Agrococcus sp. | reverse complement strand
CTTCGCGTTCCTCGGCGTGGGGGTCTGAGCATGGCCGTGATCGACCTGAACTCCGACCTGGGCGAGAACGTGCCCGACCGGATCGTCGGCGACGACGAGGCGATGCTGCGGGTGGTGACGAGCGCCAACGTCGCCTGCGGCTTCCACGCCGGGAGCCCCGAGGGCATCCGCGCCACGCTCGCGGCCGCCGTCGCGAACGGCGTCACGATCGGCGCGCACCCGGGCTACCGCGACTACCAGGGCTTCGGGCGGATGCCGATGGACGTGGACTCGGCCACCCTCCAGGCGCACGTCGAGTACCAGCTCGGCGCGCTGCAGGCGCTCGCCGGCGCGGTCGGCGGCACGGCCGTGTACGTGAAGCCGCACGGCGCGCTCTACAACACGATCGCGCGCGACGAGCGGCAGGCGAAGGACGTGGTCGCCGCCATCCGCGCCGTCGACCCGACGCTCGTGCTGCTCGGCCTCGCGGGCGGCGTCGTGCTCGACGTCGCCGAGCGAGCGGGGCTCGCGACCGCGGCGGAGGCCTTCGCCGACCGGGCGTACACGCCGGAGGGCCTGCTGGTCTCGCGCACCGAGGCGGGCTCGGTGCTGCACGACCCGGCGCTCGTCGCCGCCCGGATGGTGCGGCTCGCGCAGGAGGGCGTGCTCGAGGCCGTCGACGGCACGGACGTCGCGGTGCGCGCCGAGTCGATCTGCGTGCACGGCGACAGCGCCGGCGCGATCGCGATGGCGGAGGCCACGCGTTCGGCGCTCGAGGCGGCAGGCGTCACGATCGCCCCCTTCGCTGGTGGGTCACGATGAGCCCGCTCGCCAGCGAGGCGCAGCTCACGCAGGCTCGCGCGGCGCGCGCCGCCTACCGGGCCGGCACGGTCGTCCCCACGAGCGGCGTCGCGCACGGGCTCGTGCAGGCGAACCTCATCGCCGTGCCCGCCGACTGGGCGTTCGAGACGCTGCTGTTCGCGCAGCGCAACCCGAAGCCGATGCCGGTGCTCGAGGTGCTCGAGGCCGGCCGCGTCGAGTCGCGGCTCGCGCCCGGCAGCGACGTGCGCACCGACATCCCGGCGTACCGGATCTGGCGCGACGGCGAGCTCGTGGAGGAGCCGGTCGACGCGTCCGCGGCGTGGGAGGAGCACCCCGACCTCGTCTCGTTCCTGATCGGCTGCTCCTTCACGTTCGAGGCCGGCCTCGTCGACGCGGGCATCCCCATCCGCCACCGCGAGCTGGGCAGCAACGTGCCGATGTACCGCACGAGCACGCCCTGCGCGAGCGCCGGCAGGCTCAGCGGCGAGCTCGTCGTCTCGATGCGCCCGATCCCCGCGAGCCGGGTGGCCGACGCCGTGAGCATCTCCGGCCGCTACCCGGCGGTGCACGGCGCGCCCGTGCACATCGGCGACCCCTCGTCCCTCGGCATCGCGGACCTCGGCGCCCCGGACTTCGGTGACGCACCGGCGCTCGAGACCGGGGACGTGCCGGTCTTCTGGGCCTGCGGCGTGACCCCGCAGGCCGCGATCATGGCGTCGCGCCCGCCGTTCGCCGTCACCCACGCGCCCGGGCACATGTTCGTGACCGACGTGCCCGACGCCGAGTACGCGCTGTGAGCCCCGCGACGGCGCCCGCCCCGGGGCCGGCATGACGCGCGTCCTACCGGCCGCCGACACCGCGCTGCTGCTCGAGGCCGCCGACCTCGACGAGGCGATGCGACTGCTGCCCGCGCTCCGCGACGCTCGGCTGCCCGGCATCACCGAGCTCGTGCCGGCGGCCCGCACCGTGCTGGTGCGCTTCGACCCGACGGCGGTCGGCGCCGAGGCGCTGACCGCGCTGCTGCTCGCCGTCCGGCCGGCCGAGGCGACCGCCGCGAGCGGCGACGTCGTCACCATCGAGGTGCGGTACGACGGCCAGGACCTCGCCGAGGTCGCGCGGCTGCTCGGCGTGGCGCCCGAGGAGGTCGTCGCCCGGCACCAGGCCGCGACATGGACGGTCGCGTTCACGGGCTACGCGCCCGGCTTCGGCTACCTCGTCGGCGATGACCCGCTGTTCGACGTGCCGCGCCGCTCCTCGCCCCGCACGCGCATCCCGGCAGGGTCCGTGGGTCTGGCGGGACGCTTCTCGGGCGTGTACCCGCGCGAGAGCCCCGGCGGCTGGCAGCTGATCGGCCGCACCGACGCTCCCATGTGGGATCTCCGGCGGCCGCAGCCCGCGCTGCTCGCGCCCGGTGCGACCGTGCGGTTCACGGGGGTCGAGCGCGAGCTCGTCGAGGTCCCGGTGCCCTCCCGCGCGCCCGTCACCGCAGCGCACGCGGTCGAGGTGGTGCGTCCGGGGCTGCAGCTGCTCGTGCAGGACCTCGGCAGGCCCGGCCTCGCTGCCCAGGGCGTCGCGGCCTCCGGCACCGCCGACCGTGCGGCGCTCCGGGAGGCCAACCGGGCCGTGGGCAACCCGCAGGGCACGGCGGGCCTCGAGCTGGCCGGCGGCGGCGCCACGCTGCGCTTCCGCGGCGCCGCCGTCATCGCGCTCACGGGCGCGCTCGTCGACGCCTCGCTGCACGGCGCCGCTCGCGGGGCTGACGCCGACCCGCCGACGGGCGATCCCGTGCCGGTCGCGGCCGTGCCGGTCGCGCCCGTGCCGGTCGAGCCCGGCCGCGCGATCGCGGTCGACGACGGCGACGAGCTGCGGATCG
>JBAZPY010000369.1:0-2674 GCA_041645515.1 Agrococcus sp. | reverse complement strand
CGCCCGCCGCATCCGCACCGACCGCGACCGCGAGCGCGTCGCCGACGGCGAGCGCACCGGCCACCCCCGCGCCCGAGCAGTCCGCGCCGGCACCCGAGTGGGACGTCGCGACCGCGAGCAGCCTGCAGGTGGTCGTGAACAAGCTGCGGCCGATGGACCCGCCTGACTTCGCGCCGGAGCTCGTGCCGGTCTCGACCGCGCAGGAGGGCGGCGAGCTCGTGCGCCCCGAGCTCGACGCGGCGCTCGCCGAGCTCGACGCGGCGATGCGCGCAAGCATCGGCGAGGGCACCTTCGTGACCTCCTCCTACCGCTCCTTCGCGCTGCAGGCGCAGTACTACCAGGACGCCATCGACAGGTCGGGGCGGGCCGCCGCCGACACCACGAGCGCCAGGCCGGGGCACTCCGAGCACCAGACCGGGCTCGCGATCGACCTCATGTCGACCGCGAAGCAGTGCCGCCTCGACCGCTGCTTCGGCGAGACGGCGGCTGGTCGGTGGATCGCCGAGCACGCGTGGGAGTTCGGCTTCGTCGTCCGCTACCCGCAGGGCGCGGATGCGCTGACCGGCTACGCGTGGGAGCCGTGGCACCTGCGGTACGTCGGCGCCGGCGTGTCGACCGCGATGCAGGAGCAGGGCGCGAGAACGCTCGAGGAGCACTTCAGCCTCGAGCCGGCGCCCGACTACGCCGAGGCCGCGCCGTGAGGCTGCCCGCCGCGATCGTCGCGATCGCCGTGGTCGCGCTGGCGGGCTGCACGGCAGCGCCGGGGCCGGTCGCGTCGCCGAGCACGTCGACGCGCACCCAGCCCGCCGACGCGGCGCCGACCGCCGACGCGGCGCCGACCGAGGCGCCGACGGCGACGACCGACGAGACCGTCGTGCGCGTCTCCGCGCTCGGAGACATGCTGCCGCACCAGACCATCCTCGACGGCGCCCGCGTCGGCGACGGGTGGGACTTCGCGCAGTACTTCAGCGACGTCACCCCGGTGCTCGAGTCGAGCGGGCTCGTCACCTGCAACCTCGAGGCGCCGGTCGCGGGTGACACGCTCGGCGTGAGCGCCTACCCCGAGTTCAATGCGCCGTCGGCGTTCGCGCGCGACCTCGCCGCCTCCGGCTGCGACGCGTTCAGCACCGCCAACAACCACGCCCTCGACGCCGGCGTCCCGGGCATCGAGGGCACGCTCGACGTGCTCGACAGCCTGCCCGTGATCTGGCACGGCACCGCCCGCTCGGCCGAGGAGCAGCTGCAGCCGGCGTTCACCGAGGTGGACGGCATCCGCATCGCCTTCGTCTCTGCCACGGCGCTCACGAACATCGCCGGCCCCGCCACGAGCCTCACCATGCTCTCGGACCGTGCGGCCGTCGAGGCGCTGATGGCGCGCGCGACCGCGGAGGCCGACGTGGTCATCGTCGCCGCGCACTGGGGCGTCGAGTACGCGCCGACTGTGCACGCGTCGCAGCGCAGCACCGCCGAGTGGCTCGCGTCGCTCGGCGCCGACGTCATCGTCGGCACGCATCCGCACGTGCTCGAGCCGGTCGAGTGGATCGAGCGCGACGGCCGCCGCACGCTCGTCTGGTACTCGCTCGGCAACGCGCTCTCGTCGCAGGTCGACGTGCCGCGGGTGTTCAGCGCGATCGGGCAGTTCGACATCGTCGTGCAGGGCGGCGAGGTGGAGATCCGCGACCCGCGGGCGATCCCGATCTACATGCACTTCGACTGGACGGTCGCCGACCGCCGCGCGGGCAACCTCGCGACGCGGTCGAACCCCCACCTGTACCTGCTGCGGGACGCGGCGGAGCCGCTGACCCGCTCCGCGTGGGAGACGACCGTCGACGAGCAGCGGGCCGCGATCGCGGCGGCGCTCGGTCCCGAGGTGGCGCTCGTCGATCCCTGAACCGGCGGATCGCAGCGATCCTGCCGTAGTCTGCGGCCATGGCGAAAGTTGGACGGTCCGGCGGCGGCGGCGGCGGCAGGCGCGGCGGTGGCGGCGGCTTCGGCGGCGGCTCCCGGAACTTCTTCGGCGGCGGTTCGCGCTCGAGCGGCGGCGGCTCGTTCGGGAGGTCGGGCTCGTCGGGTCGTTCGGGCTGGTCAGGCGGCTCAGGTCGCTCCGGTGGCTCGTGGGGCTGGGGGTCGGGCTCGCGGTCGAGGTCCGGGTCGTCGCGCGGCTCGAGCGGTCGGGCGTCCGCCGGCGGCGACTGGACGCTCGCGATCATCGCGATCCTGGTGCTGATCGTGCTCTTCGCCTACCTCGGCGGCAGCTGAAGACCGAGCCGCCGACCCGGGGCGCCCACACGGGCCATCGATCGGGCGACGCTCGGAGCCCTAGCCTGGTGCCATGATCGCGACGGGTGGCAGAGGTTCTTCGGCGGGCGGGATGGCCGCGCGCACCGGCAGTCGGGTGCTCGTCGCGGCGGCGGCAGCGGCGCTGCTGCTGAGCGCCTGCTCGCAGGGCTCGCTCGACCCGGCCCCCGTCGCGACCGACCCGGTGACGCAGCCGAGCCCATCCGTGACGCCGTCCGCGACGCCGACGCCGACGCCGGAGCCGAGCACCGTGTCGGTGTCGGCGATGGGCGACATGCTGCCGCACGACTCCGTGACGATGGACGCGCAGCAGCCCGACGGCAGCTACGACTACGGACAGTTCTTCGATGCAGCCCGTCCGATCTGGGAGGACAGC
>JBAZPY010000368.1:0-2676 GCA_041645515.1 Agrococcus sp. | reverse complement strand
GAGGTCGCCGACGATCTCGCGGTCGTTGAGCACGCTCATCTGATGCTCGGGCGACTCGTACAGGTACGGCAGGTTCACGACCGAGAAGTCCGACTCGAAGTTCTCGAGCAGGCTGCCCGCGACCATCGCGAAGTCGATCGTGCCCGACTGCACCTGCTCGATCGTCTCGGCCTGGTCGCCCAGCGTCTCGTCGGTGTAGAGCTCGAGCGCGTAGGCGCCGTCCGTGCGCTCCTCCAGTGCGTCGGAGAACGCGATGAGCGCCTGCGCCTGGGGGTGGTTCACGTCCTGGTTGAACGCGACGCGGAAGACGGTCTGGGGCTGGTCCCCGCCGTCCGCGGAGCTGCTCGAGCATGCTGCGAGCGCCAGCGTCATGACCGCTGCGGCGCCGATGGCACCGAGCATCCGTCGTCCCTGCATGGGTTCCTCCTCGTTGAGTAGCCCGCTCGGTCGCACTTGCGCCGAAGGGCGGGTCGGGGGCTACTCTAACCAGATAGAACCAAGTTGCGCCACACGGAACTCGAACCAGAACCGAGTTTCGCGGCGCGGCCACCAGCTCGAAGAGGAGACGGCGTTGCGAGCAGCGAAGTACATCGGCGGAGGACGGATCGAGGTCGGCGACGCCGAACCGGTGGCCCCCGCGGCGGCTGAGGTGCGCATCCGCGTCGCCTTCAACGGCATCTGCGGCACCGACCTCCACATCGTGCAGGGCCACATGGATGCGCGGGTCGCGACGCCTGCGACCATCGGTCACGAGATGAGCGGCGTCATCGACGCCATCGGCGAGGGGGTCGAGCTCGCGGTCGGCACGAAGGTGACCGTGATGCCGCTGCGCTGGTGCGGCGAGTGCCCGGCGTGCATCGCGGGGCATCAGCACATCTGCCAGCGCCTCGACTTCGTCGGCATCGACTCCCCGGGCGCGCTGCAGGAGCTCTGGACGGTGCCGGCCTCGATCGTCGTGCCGGTCCCCGAGCAGGTGTCCCTCGAGCACGCAGCGCTGGTCGAGCCGCTCGCGGTCGCCGTGCACGACGTGCGGCGCTCGCGGCTCGCCGCCGGAGAGACGGCCGTCGTGATCGGCGGCGGGCCCATCGGCCAGCTGATCGCCGTCGTCGCTCGCGCGACCGGCGCGACCGTCATCCTCGCGGAGCCCGACGCTGCTCGGCGAGCCTTCGCCGAGCAGCAGGGCGCCGTCGTCGTCGACCCGATCGAGGGGGACCTCGCCGCGGTGGTCGAGGAGCGCACGGGCGGCGCGGGCGCCGACGTCGTGTTCGAGGTCGCCGGCACGCGCGGCACCGCGCTCGACGCCACCCGCCACGCGCGCACGCGCGGCCGCGTCGTCTTCGTCGCCATCCACCCGGAGCCGGTGCCCGTCGACCTGCACCGCATCTTCTGGCGCGAGCTCGAGGTGCTCGGCGCGCGGGTCTACGAGCGCGAGGACTTCGAGCGCGCCGTCGAGCTGCTCGCAGCCGGCTCCGTGCCGGCGGATGCGCTCATCACTCGCGTCGTCGGGCTCGACGACACCATGGAGGCCTTCGACGCGCTGCTGTCCGCCGCCGCGATGAAGATCCTCGTCGACGTGCAGGGAGCACACGCATGAGCATCTCGTTCGACCTGACCGGCTCCACCGCGGTCGTCACCGGCGCGCGCCGCGGCATCGGCTTCGCCATGGCCGAGGCGCTTGCCGATGCGGGTGCCGACATCGTCGCCGCCTCCGCGAGCCAGGAGCTCGATGGGGGTGCGATCGGCGACCGCGTACGCGAGCTCGGCCGCGCCTTCGAGGGCTACGCGGTCGACTTCCGCGACCGGGAGGCGGTCGTCGCATTCGGCGAGGCGGTGCGCGACCGCGCCGACATCCTCGTCAACAACGCCGGGACCATCCGCCGGTCGCCCGCCGCCGAGCATCCGCTCGAGTGGTGGGACGAGGTGCTCGACGTGAACCTGCGCAACCAGTTCGTGCTCGCGCAGACGATCGGCGGCGGCATGCTCGAGCGCGGGTACGGCCGGATCGTGTTCACCGCGAGCCTGCTCAGCTTCCAGGGCGGCATCAACGTGCCGGGCTACACCGCGGCGAAGTCGGGCATCGCCGGCCTCGTGAAGGCGCTCAGCAACGAGTGGGCCTCGAGCGGCGTCACCGTGAACGCCATCGCGCCCGGCTACATCGCGACCGACAACACCGCCGCCCTGCGTGCCGACGAGGACCGCTCGAACGCGATCCTCGAGCGCATCCCGGCGGGCCGCTGGGGCAGGCCGGAGGATCTGCAGGGGGCGACCGTCTTCCTCGCGAGCCCGGCCGCCGGCTATGTCACCGGCGTGACGCTGCCGGTCGACGGCGGATGGATGGCTCGATGAGCGCCGGGCTCCGCGGCGTCGTGCCGCTCGCGACCGTCGCCGACGAGGCCGCCGCCGACGCGATCGCCGACGGCCTCGCCGCCGGCGGCCTGCCGGTGCTCGAGGTGGCGCTGCGCAACGCCTTCGGGCTCGCCGCGATCGAGCGCATCGCCGCTCGCGGCGACGTGCTCGTCGGCGCCGGCACCGTGCTCGACACCGAGCAGCTGCGCCGCGCGCTCGACGCGGGCGCGGCGTTCGTCGTCTCGCCGGGCCTCGATGAGGAGGTCGTGTCGGCTGCGCTCGCGGCCGACGTGCCCGTCCTGCCGGGCGTGCAGACGGCAAGCGAGGTGC
>JBAZPY010000367.1:0-2681 GCA_041645515.1 Agrococcus sp. | reverse complement strand
CAGCGCTTCGTCGTCGACGGCGAGCTGCACGCGCGGGGCGTCGTCCAGGGCCGCTTCATCGAGAAGGGCGTGGGAACGGCGAAGATCGCCCGCGTCGTCGAGGTGCTCGAGGCGGCCGGCATCGAGGTGCACGTGCCGGAGCTCGACGAGCGGGTGGCGGAGTGGGCGCGCCTCAACGCGCTGCCGCCCGCCCGCGCGACGCACGCGAGCGACTGGAACGGCCGCATCCCCCGTTGACCCCGGTTGAGCGTTTGCGTCCGAGTTGCGCTTCACTCGGACGCAAAGCATCAACTCGCCGGGCGGTGCCGCGGGGCGGTTGAGGGTTCGCGTCCCAGTTGTGGGCCACTCGGACGCAAAGCATCAACTGGCGGAGGCGGGTCGGTCAGGGGCGCAGCAGCTCCAGCGCCGCCTGCGCCGCGTTGTGCCCGCCGATGCCCGAGACGGCGCCGCCGCGGCGCGCGCCAGAGCCTGCCATGAGGATCCGCGGGTGCGCGGTCTCGACGCCCCACGCCGAGGCAGCCGACGTCGCCTCGTGCTCGAGCCACGGCCACGACAGCGGGCCGTGGAAGATGTTGCCGCCGGGCATCGCGAGCGCCTCCTCGATGTCGAGCGTCGTCTTCGTCTCGATCGCCGGGCCGTCGGCGCCCTCGAGCAGCAGCGGCACGATCGGCTCGGCGAGCACCGAGTCGAGCGACACGATCACCGCCTGCTCGAGCTCGTCGCGCATCCGCTCGTTCGTCTCGGGCGTCAGCAGCCGGTCCGGCGCGTGCAGCCCGAAGACGGTGAGCGTCTGGGCGCCGGATGCGCGCAGGTCGTCCCCGAGGATCGACGGGTCGGTCAGCGAGTGGCAGTAGATCTCGCAGGGCAGCGGATCCGGGATGCGGCCGGCGACCGCCTCGGCGTACGCGCGGCCGAGCTGCGTGTAGCCCTCGTTGATGTGGAAGGTGCCGCCGAACGCCGCCTCCGGCGCGACGCCCTCGCGCAGCCGGGGCAGGCGCGAGAGCAGCATGTTCACCTTGACCTGCGCGCCCTCCGGCCGGGGTGCCGCCGCCTCATCGCCGAGCAGCCGCCCCAGCACGTGGGGCGCGACGGCGGAGAGCACCAGGTCGAACTGCGCCGTCAGCTCGGTGCCGGTCCGCAGGCCCTCGGTGCCGTTCGCGAGCCCGCCGATGTGCTCCTCCCACGTCACCTCCGCGTCGGGCGTGACGCTGGTGACGGTGACGCCCGTGAGGATGGTCGCGCCCGCCTGCCGCGCGGCGAGCTCGAGCTCGCCGGAGACCTGCCCCATGCCGCCGATCGGCACGTCCCAGTCGCCGGTGCCGCCGCCGATCACGTGGTACAGCAGGCACCGGTTCTGCTCGAGCGCCGGGTCGTCGAGCGCCGCGAAGGTGCCGATGAGCGCGTCCGTCGCGATCACGCCGCGCACGAGGTCGTGGCCCACCGCGCGCTCGATCGCGTCGGCGATGGGCGCGTCGACGATCTCGGACCAGGCGGATGCGCTCCCGGCCGCCGCTCGCGCCGCATCCCTCGTGGGCAGCGGGCCGGTGAGCGTCGGGAAGAGCGCCGCGGCGAGGCGGGTGGTGCGGTCGTAGAAGCCGGCGAACCCATCCGCGTCGCCGGCCGCCCCGATCGCCGCGAAGGACGCGCGCGTCGCGGCTTCGTCGCCCGCGTCGACGAGCAGTCCGCGGTCGGTGCCCGGCTCGGGCGTGTACGAGGAGTAGCGGCGGCGCGCGAGCCGCACGTCGAGCCCGAGGTCGCGGATGATCTGCTCGGGCATGAGGCTGACGAGGTACGAGTAGCGCGACAGCCGTGCGTCGAGCCCGTCGAACGCCTGCGCCGAGACGGCGGCGCCGCCGACATGCGGCAGCCGCTCCAGCACCGTCACGTCGACGCCCGCGCGGGCGAGGTAGGCGGCCGCGGTGAGCCCGTTGTGGCCCCCGCCGATGATGGCGATCCTCGGCATGCTGGCTCCTCGTCGATAGGCGGATGCATTGGGCTGCGGCCGCGCCGGAGCGCGGCGTCGGAGGGGAGTGCGAGCCCGCACGCATACGATATGCGGCATGAGCGACCAGCGCAGGGACGATTTCGATGCCCTGATCGCCGAGGCGATCGCCCGTGCGGATGCGGAGCACGGCACCGCGTCCGCGTCGGCGCAGCTGCCCGAGGAGGACGTGGAGGTCGTCGAGGAGCAGCGCGCGGACGACGATCCGGTCGCGGTGTTCCGGCCCGCCGACTCGCTGCCGGCGTTCGAGGTCGACGACGCGACGTTCGCGGCGGCCGCGAACCCGTACGAGCCGGTCGAGGCACCGGGCCTCGACCGCGCTCCGCGGCAGCCGTCGAGCGGATGGTCGTTGTCCAGCGACGTCGCCGCCGTCCCGACCGTGCAGATGGACGCGGTGGCGGTCGAGGCGGAGCCGCGCGCCGCGAACCAGGACGTCCGGACCGATGCGCGAGACGCCGCCACGCGCGTGCGGCACGCCGTCTCGCCCGGTGCAGCAGTGGAGGAGCCGGCGCCCGTCGCGCAGTCGGCGCCGGAGGCCACGACCGAGGGCGAGCCTGCGCCTCTGCCGGTCCCGCAGCCGAAGCCCGAACCGGTGCGGGTGCCCGAACCCGCGCCGGAGCCGGAGCCGGTGCCGGTGCCGGAGCCCGAGCCCGAGCCGGTGCCGGAGCCGGAGCCCGAG
>JBAZPY010000366.1:0-2683 GCA_041645515.1 Agrococcus sp. | reverse complement strand
CGTCCGGGGCGTCGCCCTGCAGCTGCATCTGGCCGTCCTGCGCTGTGCCGGTGAAGGTGACGTCGAACGGAGCCTCGTCGCCGGCCTGGTCCTGGAGCTGCGTGACCGTCAGCGACAGGTTCGACGCGTCGCCCTCCCACACGTCGCCGGGGCTGTCGAAGCTCGCAGCCTCGTCGTTCCAGGTGGGGAAGTCGACCGTCCCGTCCTCGGCCAGCACGAGCGTGAACGTGGCGAAGTCGTCGCCCATCGTGCCGGTCCAGGTCGTCCCCGCCAGGTCGCCGCTCTCCGTGCCGCTGTCGCCGCCGGTGACGGGCGCCTGCGTCTCGGTGGTGGTGCCGCCGCCGACCGGGGGCAGCTGGATGCAGCCCGTGAGGCGAGGAGGGAGGCCGCTGCGAGAGCGGGGACAGCCAGGAGCCGGGTCGTCTTCATGAGGCGAACCTATCCCAGGTTCGGGAAGCAATCGGCATGGACGCTGATGCCGCGGATGCCGTCAGCGGAAGCGGGGACCGCCGCGCGCGCGGGTCCGCTCGATGGCGATGCGCACGGTGCCGCCGGAGAAGCCGCGGCGCTGGAGCCAGCCGGCGAGACGGCGCTCGGCGGTCTCGTCGTCGAGGCTGCCCATGCGGCGGCGGCGCTCGGCGGCGGCGTCGATCGCGCGCTGCAGCTCGTCGTCGCGGTCGACGTCATCGAGCTCGTCGGGGTCGAGCCCGCGCTTGCGGAGCTCGGCGGCGATGCCGCGCTCGCCCAGGTGCTTGCGCTCGCGCAGCCGCTCGGCGGTGTCGCGCGCGAGCTGCGCGTCGTCGACGAGCCCCTCGAGCTCGAGCCGGTCGAGCACCGCGGCGCGCACCTCCGGCTGGACGTCGCGCCGCTCGAGGGTGCGATCGAGCTCCTGCCTGCTGGCGGCCCTCCGGCCGAGCGCGCGCAGTGCGATCGAGCGCGCCGACTCCTCGTCGACGCGCTCGTTCGCGGCCTCTTGCTCGGCTCCGCCGTCGGACTGGGGCTCGCCGTCGCCCGCGTCGCGCGCCACCCAGGCGGAGAGCCGCGTGACGCCGGCCAGGCGGTCGCGGTCGCTCACGCGCCCTGGCGCTCCTGCCTGCGAGCGTCGAGCGACTCGACGCTGCCCTCCGGCGCGGCCTTGGCCTGGCCGATGCCGAGCTTGGCGAGGATCTGGCGCTCGATGTCGGCGGCGATGTCGGGGTTGTCCATGAGGAACTGGCGGGCCTTCTCCTTGCCCTGCCCGAGCTGGTCGCCGTCGTAGGTGTACCAGGCGCCCGACTTGCGGACGATGCCGTGCTCGACGCCGAAGTCGATGAGGCTGCCCTCGCGCGAGATGCCGACGCCGTAGAGGATGTCGAACTCCGCCTGGCGGAAGGGCGGCGCCATCTTGTTCTTGACGACCTTGACGCGGGTGCGGTTGCCGACCGCCTCGGTGCCGTCCTTGAGCGTCTCGATGCGGCGGATGTCCAACCGCACGGAGGCGTAGAACTTCAGCGCCTTGCCGCCGGCGGTCGTCTCGGGGCTGCCGAAGAACACGCCGATCTTCTCGCGCAGCTGGTTGATGAAGATCATCGTCGTCTGCGTCTGGTTGAGGCCACCGGTGAGCTTGCGGAGCGCCTGCGACATGAGGCGTGCCTGCAGGCCGACGTGGCTGTCGCCCATCTCGCCCTCGATCTCGGCGCGCGGCACGAGCGCGGCCACGGAGTCGATGACGACGAGGTCGATCGAGCCGGAGCGGACCAGCATGTCGGCGATCTCGAGCGCCTGCTCGCCCGTGTCGGGCTGCGAGACGAGCAGCGCGTCGATGTCGACGCCGAGCTTCTTCGCGTACTCGGGGTCGAGCGCGTGCTCGGCGTCGATGAACGCGGCGATGCCACCGGCGCGCTGGGCGTTCGCGATCGCGTGCAGCGTGAGCGTGGTCTTGCCGGACGACTCCGGTCCGTAGATCTCGACGATGCGGCCGCGCGGGAGCCCGCCGATGCCGAGCGCGGCGTCGAGCGCGATGGAGCCGGTGGGGATGACCTCGACCGGTGCGCGGTCCTCGCTGCCGAGGCGCATCACCGACCCCTTGCCGAACTGGCGGTCGATCTGTGCGAGCGCCGCCTCGAGCGACTTCTCGCGGTCTGCGGGTGTGGGCATTGCTGGGCCTTCCGTTGGTGGTGCGCTCACGCTACGGCGGGCCGCTGACACGCGGGCGGCCCCTGGTCCCGCCTGTGGATGACGGGCCCGGCGTGCACGGCAAGACTACGCCCCGGTCGAACGAGTCTTCGAACACCGTCGCGGCGTGTCGCTGCCCCTCAGCGCTGCGGCGTCCGGATCCCTCGACCGTGCCGGCGCTCCACCGGCACGTCCTTCGCGTCGCACAGCGCGTGCCAGATCTGGCGCGCCGGGACGCCCGCCGCGAGCGCCTCGGCGGCCGTGCGGCCGCCCAGGCTCCGCAGCGTCATGTCGGTCATCAGCACCGCTCCGAGTGCGCCGAACTCCTCGGTGACCGCGAGCTGCAGCTCGCTCGTCCTCACCTTCGCCCTGCCTTCAGCGCACGGCTGCGTCGAACTCCGCCACGAGCTCGTCGGGCAGCGTGTCCGGCACCGTTGAGCCCATCGCGCCGAACTCCCCGTAGCTGAGCCCCTCGAGCACCGCGAGGCGGTCGCCGACCTCGCGCAGGATCCGCGACAGCGGCACCTCG
>JBAZPY010000365.1:0-2684 GCA_041645515.1 Agrococcus sp. | reverse complement strand
AACACGTTCTCGGGCCGCACCGCCTACGTCAAACCGCTCGGCGTGCTGCGTGACGGCATGTCGACGACGCAGGAGTGGATCGACATCGAAGAGCAGGGCACGGTCGTCGGCCGAGGTCTCGGCGTGCTCGACATGGCGCGAGCCATCGCGGCGGATCGCCCGCACATCGCCACCGGCGAGCTCGGCTACCACGTGTTCGACGTGCTGCTGTCGGCGCAGGACTCGGCGGCGACCGGCCAGTACCTCGAGATCGAGAGCACGGTCGGCGAGGTGCCCGTGGTGCCGGCCGATTTCGATCCCTTCGCGGTGACGCTCGGATAGGAGACGTCGTAGACGGGGAGGACGTCACCGTAAGCAGCTTTCAGTAGACGGATACCGGATGAACGAGCCGTTCATCCGACGTTGAATTCCTGGTCATCCGAGCGATCTAGCGTGAGGGCGTCGCAGCCCGCGGCGTTCCTGTTCAGATGCGGAGCACACGGTGAAACTCGTCCAGATCACAGACACGCACATCAGCTACCTCGGCGGCAGCCCGACCGCGAACGCCGCTCGTATCGTCGAGTTCATCAATGAGCTGGCGCCGGATCTTGTCGTGCACACCGGCGACGTGACGATTCTCGATCCCGATGAGGACCGTGATCGCGTCGCGGCGAAGGAAGTGCTCGCGGGCATCGTCGCACCGTTGCGCGTGCTCCCCGGCAACCACGATGTCGGCGAGCCGGGCGATGATCCTTTCGGCGATCGCCCCGTCACCAGCGATCGCGTCGCGGCCTTCCGCGCGCACTTCGGCCTCGATCGCTTCGTCGAGATCGTCGACGGCTGGGCCATCGTGGGCCTCAACAGCGAGTTGTTCGATTCCGGTCTTCCCGAGGAGGACGAGCAGTGGGCCTGGATCGAGACGCTGCCGGCACAGGCCGGTCCTCGGCCGGTCGTGCTCTTCACCCACAAGCCGGTGTGGGCGTACGCACCCGAGTATCAGAACACGCATCTGACGATCGGGCCGCAGTCCCTTCCGAGATTCGAGGCCGTGCTCGCGCAGCTCGACGTGCGCGCCTTCGGCAGCGGCCATCTGCACCGCTACGCGCTCTCCGAGCGTGAGGGCGCAGTGGTGGTCTCGGCCCCATCGACCGCTTTCGTGCATCGCACCGCGGTGTCTGCGGATGTCATCGGTCCCGGCCTGACCCAGCTGGGCGTCGTCGAGTATCAGCTCGACGACCGAGTGCTGCCTGTGTTCCGCGCTCCGATCGACATCGTCGAGCCGGAGTTCCTGGAGGTCGAGCAGGCACGCATCGCCCTCGATGCGATGGGCGTGACGCTCCCCGCGTGACCGCCATCACTCCATCACCTTCCCGCGTCGCGGCGACTTCGTTCACCTCGTCGTCGCGACGTGGGAACCGACACGTGATAGACCGAAACACATGAATGCGCGCACTGAACCGCCACTCGGCGGCACGATCGACCACATCCTCTCCGTCCTGCCCTCGCTCAACCCCTCCGCGCAGCGCGTGGCGCTCATCTGTGCGGAGCAGCCGGAGAAGGTCGTCGAGATGTCGGGCGCGGACCTCGCAGAGGCGGCCGGGACTTCTGCCGCAACAGTCAGCCGGATGAGCCAGGCTCTCGGGTTCCGCGGATTCCAGCACCTTCGGCTGCTGCTCGTGCGTGATCTCGGTGCGGCGGCGCACGGCGGCGGGGCGAGGACAGAAGGCACGAAGGGGTGGCTGCAATCGCTCGCGGACGGCGCAGCGGCACTGATCCAGACGTCGCTCGCATCGGTCGACGCCGACGTGTTCGATGCCGCCGCTGACGCCATCGCCCAGGCGCCGCGTGTCCTCGTCGTCGGAACGGGTGCTTCGCATGCTTCGGCGCAAGCGGTGGCGGTCAGCTTCGTGATGAACGGCCGCTCCTGCGAGGCGCCGGCCGACGGTGTCGTGCAACAGCTCACTGCGAGCGTCCTCTCGCCGGGGGATGTGTGCCTTGTGGTCAGTGCGAGCGGCGCGAACGCCATCACGCTCGCGTCCGCTGCGGCTGCCGCTGGCGCAGGGGCAACAGTGGTCGGGGTGACCGGTTTTGCACGCTCGCCGTTGTCCGAGCATGCCGAGCTGCTCCTGACCGCTGGAGCGCGCTTCCAGGCGTGGGATCAGGGGACGCTCGGCAGTGGACTGGTGCAGATCCTGCTCCTGACCGCATTGTAGGTTGCGGTGGCTGAGCGGATGAATGAGACTGCCGAACATGCCAGAGCGGCGATCCGCGACGAGGTTCTCGACATCATTGCCGAGTCGGGGGATAGGGAGGGCGAGTCGCCCGATGCCGATCCGGCGGATGCTGAGTCCACTGTTCGCAACGAGTCGACAGAACGTTGAACCGGCGTTCGCCTGGAGTTCACTTCCGGCGCTTTGAATTGCCACGCAAGCGAATTTCATGAGAAGCGCTCATGAGGTAAGCCGCTTGCGGGAGGCGACTCATGGGCACCATTCAGCTCTCCGGCATCGGCCGCAGCTTCAAGAGCACTGCGGCCGTCCGTGACATCGATCTGACCATCGACGACGGCGACTTCGTCGTCCTGCTCGGCCCATCAGGTTGCGGCAAGACGACTCTGCTGCGCATGATCGCGGGTCTTCTCGAGCCGACGACGGGCCGCATCCGGCTCGACGGCGATGACATCACGGAACTCCCCTCGAAGAAGC
>JBAZPY010000364.1:0-2689 GCA_041645515.1 Agrococcus sp. | reverse complement strand
GTTCGTCTCGACGCCGCCCGGGCAGATGGCGTTCGCGCGGATGCCGGCCTTCGCGTACGTGTACGCGGTGTTGCGGGTGAGGCCGACGAGCCCGTGCTTGGAGGCCGTGTACGCCGCGCCCGCCGCCGCGCCGCGGATGCCCGCCTCGCTCGCGATGTTCACGATCGAGCCCGAGCCCTGCGGCAGCATCACCTTGAGCGCCGCGCGCGTCAGGTAGAACGGCGCCGAGAGGTTGACGCGCAGCACGCGGTCCCAGAGTGCGTCGTCGACGTTCGCGGCCCCGGCGAAGTGGTCCATGATGCCCGCGTTGTTCACCAGCACGTCGAGCCGCCCGTAGCGCTCCACCGCGGCCGCGACGATCGCGTCGGCCACAACCACGTCGCCGATGTCGCCGATGTGCGCGGATGCGGTGCCGCCGGACTGCTCGATGCTCGCGACGGTCTCGTTCGCGGTCTCGGCGATGTCGCTCACGACGATCTGCGCGCCGAGGCTCGCGAAGAGCTCGCAGGTGGCGCGGCCGATGCCGCTGCCGCCGCCGGTGATGACGGCGACCTTGCCGGTGAGATCGATGACGCTCATGCTGCTCCTCGGGTCGGACGGATGCGTGGCGCCAGCGTGGCCCGGCGCGGTCGCCCGCCGCAAGCATCCGTCTGCGAGCATCCGCCGAGCATCCGCCGCGTTGGCTACGATGGACGCGCCGCGACTGGCGCACAGGTGGAGCACCACCGGGGAGCGGCGAACAGACGGCCGCGCGCCTGGGCCCACGCGGACACCCGCGTGCAATCTCCGGGCGACCAGTGCGCCGCAGAGCTGAAGGAGTCACCGTGTCCGACCGCCTCCCCTCGTCCTTCAACAGCCCGCTGCTCGAGGTCGATCCCGAGATCGCCGCGGTGCTCCAGCAGGAGCTCGACCGCCAGCGCGACTACCTCGAGATGATCGCGAGCGAGAACTTCGTGCCCGTCGCGGTGCTCGAGGCCGCGGGCAGCGTGCTCACCAACAAGTACGCCGAGGGCTACCCGGGCCGCCGCTACTACGGCGGCTGCGAGCACGTCGACGTCGCCGAGTCGCTCGCGATCGAGCGCGCGAAGTCGCTCTTCGGCGCGCAGTTCGCGAACGTGCAGCCGCACTCGGGTGCGACCGCGAACGCGGCCGTGCTGCACGCGATCGCCCGCCCCGGCGACACGATCCTCGGCCTCTCGCTCGACCACGGCGGCCACCTCACGCACGGCATGAAGATCAACTTCTCCGGCCGCCTCTACGACATCGTCGCCTACGGCGTCGATCCCGAGTCGAGCCGCGTCGACATGGACGAGGTGCGCCGGCTCGCGATCGAGCACCAGCCGAAGGTGATCATCGCCGGCTGGTCGGCCTACCCGCGCCAGCTCGACTTCGCCGCCTTCCGCGCGATCGCCGACGAGGTGGGCGCGCTGCTGTGGGTCGACATGGCGCACTTCGCCGGGCTCGTCGCCGCCGGACTGCACCCGAACCCGGTCGAGCACGCGCACGTCGTCTCCTCGACGGTGCACAAGACGATCGGCGGTCCCCGCTCCGGCTTCATCCTCACCAACGACGCCGACATCGCGAAGAAGATCAACTCCGCCGTCTTCCCGGGCCAGCAGGGCGGCCCGCTCATGCACGTGATCGCCGCGAAGGCGACCGCGTTCAAGCTCGCGGCCACCGAGGAGTTCAAGGAGCGCCAGGAGCGCACCCTGCGCGGCGCGCACATCCTCGCGGAGCGGCTCATGCAGCAGGACGTGGCGGATGCGGGCATCACGGTGCGCTCGAACGGCACGGACGTGCACCTGGTCCTGGTCGACCTCCGCGACGCGGCGATCGACGGCAAGCAGGCCGAGGACCTCCTCCACGAGATCCGCATCACCGTCAACCGCAACGCGGTACCGAACGACCCGCGCCCCCCGATGGTGACGAGCGGCCTCCGCATCGGCACGCCGGCGCTCGCGACGCGCGGCTTCGGCGACGAGGAGTTCACCGAGGTCGCCGACATCATCGCGCTCGCGCTGCTGCGCGGCGGTGATGCAGACCGAGCGGACCTCCCGGCACTCCGCGAGCGCGTCGCCAAGCTCGCCGAGGCGCTGCCGCTCTACCCGGGCGTCGGCCCGAGCGGGCAGCCCGAGGTGGTGCACGAGCTGGGCTCGAGCGTCGACCGATGACCGCGCAGATCCTCGACGGCAACCGCACCGCCGCCGCCATCAAGGAGGAGCTGCGCGACCGGGTGTCGGCGCTGAAGGCGAAGGGCGTCACGCCCGGGCTCGGCACGCTGCTGGTCGGCGACGACCCGGCGAGCCAGTCGTACGTGAAGGGCAAGCACCGCGACTGCGCCGATGTCGGCATCACGTCGATCCGCGTCGACCTGCCGCACGGCGCCTCGAGCGCCGACGTGCGCGCCGCCATCCGCGACCTCAACGAGGCGCGCGAGGTGACCGGCTACATCATCCAGCTGCCGCTGCCGCCCGGGCACGACGAGCGCGCGATGCTCGAGCTGATGGCCCCGGACAAGGATGCCGACGGCCTCCACCCCGTGAACCTCGGCAGGCTCGTGCTCGGCGTCGACGGCCCGATCGACTCGCCGCTGCCGTGCACGCCCGCCGGCATCGTGCGGATGCTGCGCCACCACGACATCCCGATCGCGGGCGCGACGGTCGCGGTCGTCGGCCGCGGCCTCACCGTC
>JBAZPY010000363.1:0-2689 GCA_041645515.1 Agrococcus sp. | reverse complement strand
ATTGAGTGCATGAAGAGCATCACCGTCGGCGAGCTGCGCCAGAACTCAACCGCCATGCTCGACGAGGTGGCGGCCGGCGAGACGTACCGGATCACCCGGCACGGGCGCGAGGTGGGGCGCATCGTTCCGCCCGACGCGGCGCTGCCGCTCATGCCTGCAAGGGCGCCCGGCACGATGCGACTCACGGGCCGTCCACCTCACGAGCTGCGGACGGCACCGACGATCGATGCGCTCCTCGACGACATGAAGGGCGCGTGGTGAACGCCGGCTGGTACTACCTCGACACATCCGTCGCCATGCATGCCCTGCTCGGGCACAGCCCGGGTGCCGCCGCATGGCTGGAGGCGGCCGATCGCGACAGCGAGGCCGAGCTCGTCTCCTCACGCATCCTCCGCACCGAGATCACGCGGGCGCTGCGCCGCGAGGGTCTGCCCGTGGGCGAGCGCGACCGGCTGCTGACAGGCGTCGGCCTCGTGCCCATCACCGAGGCCATCCTGGAGCAAGCCGAGGCGATCATCCCTCACGTGAAGACGCTCGATGCCATCCACCTCGCCAGCGCTCTCGCCCTCGGTCGCGATCCGCTCGTCGTCACGCACGACGCCACCATGGATGCCGTCGCGCAGGATCTCGGGCTGCGGACCTTCGACCCCGCCGCCTGACGGCGGTGCACCCGCCGGGGATGCTGCTCACCCGCGGCCGTGAGTCGCATCGGCCGGCGCGGCGGCGCCGGCTCCCGGTCCTGCCTCGCTCGGAGAATGCGAGGCATCGGCCCGGGTGTTGCCCGCAGCGACCCCTCGCTACAGTGAAGATCCGGCTGGCCCGTCGCTTGACCGGATCGCCGGCTCGCTGCAACGAGAAGGAGCGTGACGTGGAGACGTGCAACGCACTGCTCGTCGCCATCGGCTGACGCCGGACGTCAGCCTGATCATCAGTAGTGACTCACGAGCGAAAGGATCCGACGATGAGACAGCGCAATCGACGAGTGCTCGCCCTGGCTGCATCGGCAGTCGTGGCGGCCGCGGCGCTCACCGGCCTCGGGAGCGCGGCCGCCCCGCCTGCCGCTGCGGACGCGCCCGCCGCCAGCGACCAGACGGCGAGGTTCGAGGTCGACTTCCTGACCGGCATGATCGACCATCACCAGATGGCAGTGATGATGGCCGAGATGTGCCAGGAGAAGGCCGTCCACGACGAGCTGCTGGCCACGTGCGATTCCATCGTGGCGTCGCAGTCGGCGCAGATCGAGCAGATGCAGGGCTGGCTGGACGACTGGTACGGCGTCAGCTATGCGCCCGAGATGTCCGGCATGGGTTCGATGAAGCGCCTGGCAACCCTCAGCGGCGAGAAGTTCGAGGTCACCTTCATGAGGTCGATGATCCGCCACCACTGGGGCGCCCTCCGGGAGGCGGAGGACTGCCTCGAGAATGCGGAGCACCCTGAGCTCCTCGAACTGTGCAGCGAGATCTACACAGCGCAGCTGGCGGAGATCGAGGAGATGCAGTCGTGGCTGGAGGACTGGTACGGGGTCAGGGGCGGCCGCCCGGTCTCGACGGCCTGATCCGAGCCACCGCACGACCCGTGCGCCCCGGCCGCAAGGTCGGGGCGCACGCGTGCGACCGGCCCGCTTGTGAACGCGCTCGCCGAGGAGCACCCTGAGTCATGGCCGTCGTCGAGTTCGAGCTGCGCGGCGTCGTCGACGCGCCGATAGACGCGGTGTTCGCCCGTCTCGCCGACATCGACGGCTACAACGACTGGATGCCGCGCAAGGGCAGCATCTTCCGCACGACCGAGCAGACCTCGGCCGGCGAGCCGCAGCTCGGCACCACCTACGTCGACCGCAGCGCGGCAGGCACGACGCCCGGCGAGATCGTCGCGTTCGAGCGCCCGACCCGGCTCGTCTACCACTGGTGGGAGCCGGGACGTGGCGGTCGCGTGAACGCCGAAGGCTGGCCCGGCTACGAGCTCGAGCCCGCCTCCGAGCGCGCCACACGCGTGCGCCATAGCGCCCGGGTCGAGGTCAACGGCATCCGCGGCCTCCTCATGCCCGCCTACCGGTGGCTCGCGAAGCGGGAGCGCGCCGCGACGCTCGAGGCGCTGCGGGCGTCGTTCGGCCGAGAGGCGTAGCGGGGCCCCTCCGTCAGTCGAGCGCGTGCCCGCTCCAGGTCGGTGAGCGTTCTCGTCTCGATACGTGGCCCTGCGGGCAACGACTCGACGATCGGGAAGGGGTCGGCTGCGCTGCCCCACCTCGGATGCGCGTCAGCGGTCACAGCCTCAGGATCACGCCGTGCCGGCGAGCGCCTTCTGGCACGCCCGGTCGACGGCGGGCGACCACGGCGTCGCCCCGGCGTCGCGGTGGAACCGCTCGAACGCCTCCGCCGTCACGCCCTGCGACTCGAAGCGGCGCGCCAGCTGCTCCCAGCGGCGCAGCTCGGGCAGCGAGCCGCGATCGTGCCAGTCGTGCCAGAGCGCGAGCAGCAGCATGTGCTGCGCGGTGGAGGTGAAGCGGTGCCGCTCGTAGGCGAGCAGGGCGTCGGCCCATGCGGCCGCCTTCGCCTGCTCCCAGCCAGCCCACACGCTGTGCTCGTGCACGGTCTGAGCCTCGTCGCTCTTCGACATGTCGTGGTCTCTCCTCGTGAGGTGGACTCCTCCGAAAGTCATTGCCGATCAGGCAACTTTTCGGAACTGTCCGTCA
>JBAZPY010000362.1:0-2694 GCA_041645515.1 Agrococcus sp. | reverse complement strand
TTCTCCTCGTCGAGCCAGGCGTCGAACTCGTCGCCAGCCAGGAAGATGTCGAGCCACTGGTTGGTCTCGACCTGCTCTGCCCACGCCTCCGACTCGGCCATGGCGGTGACGGCAGCGATGTAGGCCGACTTCTGCTCGTCGGTGATGCCCGGGGGGGCCATGATCGAGCGCCAGTTCGCGAACTCGAGCTCCTCGTGCCCGGCGTCGGCGATCGTCGCGACGTCGAGGCCCTCGATCGCGTCGCTGGTCGAGATGACCAGTCCGGTCAGCGAGCCGGCACGCACCTGCTCCTGGAACTCGCCGACACCGGCGACGCCGGCCGCGACCTGGTTGCCGAGCAGCGCGGTGGTGGCCTCGCCGCCGCCCGAGTAGGGCACGTAGTTCACGCTGGCCGGGTCGATGTCGTACGCCTGCGCGAGCAGGCCGATGAACACCTGGTCGGCGCTGCCCGCGGAGCCGCCGGCGATCGGCACCGACGCGGGGTCCTCGGCGACGGCCGCCATGAGCTCGTCGAGCGTCGTGTAGGGCGAGCCCTCGGGCACGACGATCATCTCGCTCTCGCCGATCAGGCGGGCGATCGGCGTGAGGTCGTCGAGCGTGACGCCGGTCTCGTTGGTCAGCACGCCGCTCATCATGGCGAGGCCGGAGGCGACGAGCGTGTCCTCCTTGCCCCGCTGCTGCGCGATCTGCGCGAGGGCAACGGTGCCGGATGCGCCCGGCACGTTCGTGATGGTGGCGGAGTCGGCGAGCTCGTTCTCCTCGAGCGCGGCGCCGACGGCGCGAGCCGTCTGGTCCCAACCGCTGCCCGGGTTCGCCGGGGCGATGATCTCGAGCCGGCCGAGGCTCTGCGCCTCTGCCTCCGCCGCTGCCGTCTCGCCGGGTGCCTCGCTCGCGGGGGCCTGGTTCGCGGTCGTGCAGCCCACCAGGGCCATTGCGACTGCTGCGACGATCGCCGCCGACTTCACCTGCTGCTTCACGTTCACTCCTTCGTGCTCGTGCTCAATGCGCAGCCTCGGTGCCACGCCTTCCGAGCATACTTGCATACAGGTATCCCGTCGCGCGACCACTGTGCGATCATGGCATCGTGGAAGGCAGCACTCGAGGGCGACGCGAGAGCCGGTCCCCCGCCTACGACAGGCTGCGGGCCCTCATCGTCGATCGCTCGCTCGAGCCGGGCTCGCTGCTGTCGGAACCGGAGCTCGCGGTGCAGCTCGGGGTCTCGCGAACCCCGGTGCGGGAGGCGCTCAGGACCCTGACGGCCGAGGGCCTGGCCGTGAAGCTGAGCTCGAACCGCACGATCGTCGCGCCGGTCTCGATCGAGGAGCTCGGCCACGTGTACGACGTGCGGGCGCGGCTCGAGGGCCTCATCGCCGCCGACGCCGCGCGGCGGGTCACGCCCGACGATGAGCGCTTCCTGCTGCGGCAGGTCTCGCTGATGGAGCGGTTGCGCGACGACTACACCGAGGTGGTGCGGATCGGCGCCGACTTCCACGACCACCTCCGCACCATGAGCACCAACGAGCTCGCCGGCAACATGCTGCACATCGTCCGAGCGCACGTCGATCGCTACCGAGCGCTGACGACGCAGGAGCCGGGGCGCAGCTCGGATGCGGTCGACGAGCACCGGCTGGTCTGCGAGGCCGTGCTCTCGGGCGATCCCGACCGGGCCGAGCGCGTGATGCGCGAGCACATCGAGCACGCGCGCGCAGTCGCCATCAGCCTGGCCCGCTCTGCATCGGAGCACTGACGACCGCTCAGGTCGCGCCTGCCGCCCAGCTCCGCTCCGGCGTACGATCGGCGCCGACCCTCGAGGAAGATGCGGCCATGGCATGGCCCCGCGCACGCGCAGCGCACCCGCGCCGCTCGCTCGCGGCCCTCGCCGTCGCATCCGCCGCGGTCCTCGCGCTGTCGGCATGAGGCGGCCCGCCCGATCGCACCGACGCGGCGGCGACCGCGGTGCCCGCGACACCGGTCGGCGAGCCTGGGCCCGACACCAGGTGCGCCGGAGACGGCGTGCTGACATTCGACCCCGGAGCTGCAGAGGTCCAGCGGCACGCCGACCAGGCGGGGATCCCGCTCGACGGCGCCGACGTGCGGGTCTCCTGGCGGGTGTGCCCGGCGCTGCAGGGCTGGAGTACCCCGCCGTGACGACCGTGGCCGAATCGTGATCGACCTCTCGCCGAGCGTGCGGGTCGACGGCTCACACTTGGCGGGACGCGCCTGAGGGCGCCGGCATCGAAGGAGCGCGCCATGCGTCCGACCATCGCACTCGCAGCCGGCGCCATCGCGCTCGCCGCCGTCACCGGCTGCGGGCCGACGGCGCCCGAGACCACGCCCGAACCGTCGTCGACGGCACCGACGGTGCCCACGACCGAGCCGACGGCGACGCCCTCGCCGACACCGTCCTCGTCGCCGTCGCCCAGCGCATCCGACGACGATGACGACGCCCGCTACTGCGGCGACGAGTACGTGCTGTCGGTGATCACCGGCGGCCCGGTCGGGTGGGAGGGGACGCCCGAGGAGCAGCTCGCGATGGTGCAGCCACGGGGCGTGTTCGAGCCGGCCGATGCGATCGACGACCTCGACGTCGTGTGCATCGCCACCTACCGCATGCCGACCGACGGCGGGCCGGGCGAGGTGGTCGTCTCCGAGGCGGTCCTCGAGCGGGACGACGACGTGTTCCAAGAGCTCGAG
>JBAZPY010000361.1:0-2709 GCA_041645515.1 Agrococcus sp. | reverse complement strand
GGCGCCTCCATCGGCACCGTGTACCGCTACTTCCCCGACCGCGTCGCTGTGCTCGTCGCGCTCGCCGAGCGGAACCTCGAGCGGTTGCGGCACGCGCTCGAGCGGGTGCTGGCGGCGCCCCACGAGTCGTGGGCGGATGCGACGGATGCTGTGATCGGCGCGATGGTCGACACGTTCCGGGAGGTGCCGTCGTTCCGCTCGCTGCGGACCGGCGAGGGGCTCGACCTGGGTCCGCAGGAGCGGGAGCACGTCGCCCCGCAGTTCGCGGAAGGCATCGCCGAGTACGTGCGCGGCCGCTGGGGGATCGAGCTCGACGAGGCGGGCCGCGAGAGCCTGGTGCTCGCGATCGGCGGCCTCGACGCGCTCGTCACCTACGCGTTCCTGCACGACCCGCATGGCGACCCGCGCTACCTCGCGCTCGGCCGCATGTGCGCCATGCAGCACCTCACGGCCGCCTTCGGCGACCCCGTGCGTGCGGATGACCCACGAGAGGGCGCACCTGTCACATAGGTCTCGGCGTGTCGTTGCTGTCAGATAGGTCGCCGGGAGAGGATGGAGGCATCCGAAAGGCGGCCTGATGCCCATCCTCCCGCAGGAGCTCGATCCCCTCGTCCTGTCCCAGTGGCAGTTCGGGCTGACGACGATCTACCACTTCCTGTTCGTGCCGATCACGCTCGGCATGGTGTGGCTGACGGCCGGGTTCCAGACGGCGTGGGTGCGCACCGGCAACGTCGAGCACCTGCGGCTCACGCACTTCTTCGGCAAGCTCTTCCTCATCAACTTCGCCATCGGCGTCGCCACCGGCATCGTGCAGGAGTTCCAGTTCGGGATGAACTGGTCGGACTACTCGCGCTTCGTCGGCGACGTGTTCGGCGCTCCGCTCGCGTTCGAGGGGCTCATCGCGTTCTTCTTCGAGGCGACGTTCATCGGCCTATGGATCTTCGGCTGGAACCGCCTCGCGCCCAAGCTGCACCTGCTGACCATCTACATGGTGGCGCTCGGCACGATGGCGAGCGCGTACTTCATCCTCGCCGCCAACGCGTTCATGCAGAACCCGGTCGGCTTCAGGATCAACGAGGCTCGCGAGCGGGCCGAGCTCACCGACATCGGAGCCGTGCTGACGAACCCCGTGCTGCTCGCATCCTTCCCGCACACGATGTTCGCCTCCGTCATGGTCGCCGGCGCCGTCATGGTCGGCATCTCCGCCTGGCACCTGAAGCGCCGACAGCACACGGGCATGATGTACACGTCGCTGCGGGTAGGGCTCTGGAGCGTCATCGGCGGTGGGATGCTCACCTTCATCACCGGCGACATGGTCTCGGTCGCGATGGTGGCGGCGCAGCCGATGAAGATGGCTGCCGCCGAGGCGATGTACGTCACGTCGTCCGGCTACGACGCCTCCTTCTCGCTGTTCAGCCTCGGGACGCCCGACGGCGAGCAGGAGATCTTCTCCGTGCGCGTGCCGTACCTCCTCGCGCTGCTGTCGACGAAGGACCCGCTCGGCACCGTCGAGGGCATCAACGACCTGCAGGCCGAGTACACCGCGCTGTGGGGACCCGCCGACTACAAGCCCATCATCTGGGTCACGTACTGGTCGTTCCGCTGGATGATGGCCCTCGGGATGCTTTCCTTCGCGATCGCGCTCGTCGGGCTGTGGCTCACGCGGAAGGGGCGCATCGACCTGCCCAAGTGGGTCTGGACGGTCGCGATCTGGAGCCTGCCGCTGCCGCTGCTCGGCATGACGGTCGGATGGATCTTCACCGAGATGGGCCGACAGCCCTGGCTCGTCTTCTCGCAGATGCGCACCGAGGACGGCGTGAGCCCCGGCGTGAGCGGCGGCGAGGTGCTGACCTCGCTCATCGCCTTCACCGTCATCTACGGGATCCTCGGCGTCATCGAGTTCCGGCTCATGCAGAAGGCCGCGCAGCACGGGCCCGCCGACGCGCCCGAGCTCGACGAGTCGGGCAAGCCCGCCCAGCCGGTCACGGTCTACTAGGAGGCGCTCGTGGATCTCTCGCTCGTCTGGTTCCTGCTCATCGGGTTCATGTTCGTCGTGTACTTCGTGCTCGACGGCTTCGACTTCGGCGTCGGCATGAGCCTCCCCGTCCTCGGCCGCTCCGAGACCGACCGCCGCCGCATCATCAACGCGATCGGTCCGGTCTGGGACCTCAACGAGACGTGGCTCATCGTGGCGGGCGCGAGCCTGTTCGCCGCGTTCCCCGAGTGGTACGCGACGATGTTCTCCGGCTTCTTCCTCGCGCTGCTCGTGCTGCTGCTCGGGCTCATCGTGCGCGCCGTCTCATTCGAGTTCCGCCACCAGCGCGACTCCGCCAGGTGGCGCGCCGGCTGGGACGCGTGCATCGTCGCCGGCTCGGTGCTGCCCGCGCTCATCTGGGGCGTCGCGTTCGCGAACATCGCGCAGGGCGTCGCGATGGAGCCGCACCAGAGCGGGGCGCTCGTGACCGGCTCCATCCTGACGCTGCTGAACCCGTACGGGCTGCTGGGCGGGGCGACCATGGTCGCGCTCTTCCTCGCCCACGGCGCCGTCTTCCTGTCGCTCAAGACCGACGGCGACCTCAAGGCGCGCGCGCACTCGCTCGCCAATCGGGCGCTCGCGGCCACCGCCGCGCTCGCCGTCGTGTTCCTGCTCTGGACCGTGCTGCAGAACCCCTCGACCCTCGTGATCGTGCTCGCGGCGCTCGCCGCCCT
>JBAZPY010000360.1:0-2710 GCA_041645515.1 Agrococcus sp. | reverse complement strand
CGCAGGCCCAGCCCGCGGGCGCCATCTGTGACGAGCTCGACGGCGCCGACCGTGCCGACCCCCGCCTCCGCCATGGGGAACGGCACGACGACGAACCGGCCCTCGCGCACGGCGTCCAGCTCCGCCGTCGCAGGGTTCGCGCGCAGCCGATCGATCTTCGACGCCGCGGTGTGCCAGGCGGCATCGACGAGCACGATCATGTCGGGGTCGCTCGCCGCGAGCGCCTCCCACGACATCGTCGTCCAGGCCTCGCCGACCTCCGCTGCGACATTCGTCAGGCCCGCGGAGTCGAGCACGAGCTGCGGCGCGCCCGAGCCGCCGCCGACGTACGGGGCGTCGTCGCCCGAGGAGTACCAGAGCGCCGTCGCCTCGCTCGTCAGCGGCTCGATCGCGTCGAGCGCCGCCCGCTGCTCGGCGGCGAGCGCCGCGCCGGCCTCCGGCGCACCGAGCACCGTGCCGGCGTCGGCGAGCTCGTCCAGCAGCGCGTCCCATGACAGCGGCGCGACGTCGACCGAGCGGCAGGCCGCGGGCGACACCCAGGTGGTGACGCCGAGCGCGTGCAGCGCGGCGCGGTCGCCAGCCGCCTCGGGCGCGAACGCCGACTCCCAGCCCGCCACCACGGCATCCGGCTCGAGCGCCAGCACGGCCTCGCGCGACGGCATGCCCTCGATCGTGGGCGGCGGGGTGCCCTCGGTCTCGAGCGGCGCGTCGAGGAACGCGGTCGCGACCAGCGCGTCGCCGAGGCCGAGCGCGACGACGAGCTCCGCCGCGGTCGACTTGATCGCGAGGATGCGCTCCGCAGGCTGGGCGCGCGGCGTCACGGGGACGCCGCAGTCGTCGATCGTCGCCGCCCCGACGGTCGCCTGGGGCGAGGCCTGCGGCGAGCCCTGCGGCGAGGCGCAGGCCGTGAGCGCGAGCAGCAGCGCGGCGGCGGCGACGGTGAGGCGCCGGCGAAGGGCCATCGGGGGGAGGGGCATCGGATGTCTCCTGGCAGGCTGACGCGAACGAGGTTGCGGTTCGCGCGCGGAGGTGATGCCCGGCGCCCGTCCATCGTAGGCCCGCCGGGGCGGCGCGCGTCACCGCCCCAACTCGCCCACGACCGCAACGCTCAGGAAACACGCGCGAAATCGGTCGTGGGGAGAGTCGTCCTTGACGCTGGATGCCCTGCGGCCGGAGAGTGCTCTTGACGAGGGCGACGAGGCCGTCGTCACCCGCGAGGAAGTCGAGGAGAGCATGACCACGGTTCGTGCAGCCATCACCCAGACCACCTGGACAGGCGACAAGGCATCGATGCTGGATCGCCATGAGGCCTTCATGCGGGAGGCCGCGGAGCAGGGCGCGCAGATCATCTGCTTCCAGGAGCTCTTCTACGGCCCCTACTTCGGCATCACGCAGGACAAGAAGTACTACGAGTACGCCGAGCCGGCCGACGGCCCGATCGTGCAGCGCTTCGCAGGCGTAGCGAAGGAGCTCGGCATGGTCGCGATCCTCCCCATCTACGAGGAGGAGCAGACCGGCGTCTACTACAACTCCGCGGTCGTCGTCGATGCCGACGGCTCGATCCTCGGCACCTACCGCAAGCACCACCTGCCGCACCTCGACCGCTTCTGGGAGAAGTTCTACTTCCGCCCCGGCAACCTCGGCTACCCGATGTTCGAGACCGCGGCCGGCAAGGTGGGCGTCTACATCTGCTACGACCGGCACTTCCCGGAGGGCTGGCGCGAGCTGGGCCTCGCCGGCTCCCACATGGTCTTCAACCCCAACGCGACGAAGCCCGGGCTCTCGAACCGCCTCTGGGAGATCGAGGGGCCCGCGGCGGCGGTCGCGAACGGCTACTACGTGCTGCAGCCCAACCGCGTCGGCCGCGAGGACAACGAGTACGGCGAGCTCGCGGTCGACTTCTACGGCACGAGCCAGGTGATCGACCCGCGCGGCAACTTCGTCGGCGACCGCGGCTCCGAGGCGCACGAGGAGCTGCTCATCCGCGACCTCGACCTGGATGCGGTGCGGCAGATGCGCGACGACTGGCAGTTCTACCGGGACCGTCGTCCCGACTCGTACACCCGGATCGCGAAGCCGTAGGGGGCGCAGATGGCCACCACCCTCATCCGCGGAGGCACCGTCGTCTCCGCCACCGGCACCTCCGCGGCCGACGTGCTCGTCGACGGCGAGACGATCCGCGCCGTGCTCGCGCCCGGCAGCGAGCTGCTCGGCGTCGAGCTCGCCTCCTCCGTCGACACCGTCGTCGACGCGACCGGCAAGTACGTCATCCCCGGCGGCATCGACGCCCACACGCACATGGAGCTGCCGTTCGGCGGCAGCGCCGCGAGCGACACCTTCGAGACCGGCACGCGCGCCGCCGCGTGGGGCGGCACGACCACCATCATCGACTTCGCCGTGCAGACGTACGGCCAGCGGGTCGAGGACGGCCTCGCCGCGTGGCACGAGAAGGCGGCGGGCAACTGCGCCATCGACTACGGCTTCCACCAGATCGTCGGCGACGTGAACGAGGCGTCGCTCGCGGCCCTCCGCGGCCTCGCCGACGAGGGCATCTCGAGCTACAAGCTGTTCATGGCCTACCCGGGCGTGTTCTACTCCGACGACGCGCAGATCCTGAGGGCGATGCAGGTCGCCGCCGACACCGGGCTCATGACGATGATGCACGCCGAGAACGGTCCCGCGATCGACGTGCTCGTGCAGCAGCTGCTCA
>JBAZPY010000359.1:0-2716 GCA_041645515.1 Agrococcus sp. | reverse complement strand
TTCTCGAGCCGGCGTTCAGAAGTCGGTGGCGCGGTACCTCGAACAGGGGACGGTGGTGGAGCGCCGGGTGGGCCGCAGCCGCGCCTTCGCGCTGAACGACGAGCACCTGCTCGCCGCCCCGATCCGGCAGATCGCCGCGAGCAAGCGTCTCCTGCTCAGCCGGATGAGGGAGGCTGTCGCGGAGTGGCCGGTACAGCCGATCACGGTCACGCTGTTCGGCTCGGCAGCGCGGAACGAGATGCGCGTCGACAGCGATATCGACGTGCTCATCGTGATGCCCGACGAGGCCGAAGATACGACCGTGGAGGAGTTGGTGGGCGAGCTCACCGCACGCACCGCGAGGTGGACCGGAAACGATGTGCGGCCGCTCGTCTACCGAGCGAGCGAGGTCGAACCCGCGACAGTCTTCGAAGCGATCATCGAGGACAAGGTCAACATCGCTGGCGATCCGGCCTGGCTGCGTCGTCGCCTGCGTCGCACGAGCGCCGCCGCATGACCCCCGCGAAGGGTGAGCGCCGCACAGTGCAGGCTGGCGAGCCGGTGCGGCGCGGACGGCTGGCGAAGGCGAAGCAGTTCCTGCGAGTCGCTGAAGATGCTGAAGAGTTCGACAAGGGAGAGGGAGTCGCGGATGCAGCGGTGACGCTCTACGTGCACGCCGGGATTGCCGCGGCTGATGCGATCTGCGCGCGGGCGCTCGGGGTGCACGCGAGGGGTCAGGACCATCAGGAAGCCATCGAGCTGCTCGCGTCGGTCGATCCGGATGCAGCGGCTGACCTCCGCGCGCTGCTCGCGATGAAGACTCGCGCTGGCTACGGGCACGACCCCATCACGCCGGACCGACTGGCGCGTGCGCAGCGGGCCGCACGAGCGCTGGTGTCGCGAGCGCAGGACTAGGAACCGAAGAGCGCACGCCTTGACCCCGTTTGGGGTACATGTGAGGCTGGGTGCCCCCACGAGCGGAGGCGGAGCCGATGCGAGCGATGGAGCATCGAGGGCCCTACAAGGTGCGGGTCGCCGAGAAGGACATGCCGCGCATCCAGCATCCGAACGACGCGATCGTGCGCGTACAGCTCGGGGCCATCTGCGGCTCCGATCTGCACCTGTACCACGGCATGATGCCCGACACCCGGATCGGCACGACCTTCGGCCACGAGTTCATCGGGGTCGTCGAGGAGGTCGGCTCGTCGGTGCAGAACCTGCAGCGCGGCGACCGCGTGATGGTTCCGGCCAACATCTACTGCGGGTCGTGCTACTACTGCGCCCGCGGGCTCTACTCGAACTGCCACAACGTGAACTCGAACGCCACCGCGGTCGGCGCGCTCTACGGCTACTCGCACACCGCCGGTGGCTATGACGGCGGTCAGGCCGAGTTCGTGCGGGTGCCCTACGCCGATGTCGGGCCGACCGTCCTCCCCCTCTGGCTGCATGACGAGGATGCGGTGATGCATCACGGATGCGCTGCCGACCGGTTACTTCGGCGCGCAGCTCGGGGACATCGTCGAGGGCGACACCGTGGTGGTGTTCGGCGCCGGGCCGGTCGGCCTGTTCGCCGCGAAGTCGGCCTGGTTCATGGGCGCCGGGCGGGTGATCGTCATCGACCATCTCGAATACCGGCTGGAGAAGGCCCGCACGTTCGCGCATGCCGAGACCTACAACTTCACCGAGTACGACGACATCGTCGTGCACCTCAAGAAGATCACCGACTGGTTCGGCGCCGACGTGGCGATCGACGCGGTGGGCGCCGAGGCCGACGGCAACTTCATCCAGCACGTCGCCGCGGCCAAGCTCAAGCTGCAGGGCGGCTCTCCGGTCGCGCTCAACTGGGCCATCGACTCGGTGCGCAAGGGCGCGACGGTCGACATCGTGACCCATCCCATCCCCCTCGAGCACATCGCTGAGGGCTATCACATCTTCTCCGCGAAGCTCGACGACTGCATCAAGCCGCTGGTCGTCGTCGGCGAGCACTGAAGGCAGGAGCCCTGATGCCGTACACCGCGAGCAATCCGCAACCCGCGTCCAGCGACGAGCTGCGGGCGCGCATCCCCGGGTGGGGAGTCGACCTCGACCCCAAGGATCGCCCTTCCGTGCCGCGGGAGCGGCTCGACCTGCCGACCGGGGCGCGCTGGGAGTTCCCGGAGCGGCAGCCGGGGCACGAGGCGCGCGAGAAGTCGATCGAGCACAAGTTCGTCACGCCCGTGTTCGGCACGTCGATGCCGCTCAAGGGGCTGTCGGGCGCCATCCGGCGGTACGCGTACCGCTGCAGCGAGGCTCGCGCCGCCCACTGGCTGATCCTGATCGCCGGCGACAGGGTCGACGCTTGGGAGTCGCATCTGGCCTCCTTCGCCACGTTGCGCCCCGACAACCCGATCGCGCAGACGGGCGTCCGCACCGAGCTCAGCCACCATGGCGTCTCGTCGCGCATCGGCCAGAAGCGCGCGGACGTGAACCACCAGTGGCTCGACCCGATCATCGTCGCGGGGCCATGGGTGCTCGCCGGTGCTGGGGTCTTCTCGGCGATCCGGGCGGTGCGGCGCCGGCGTCGCACGTAGCGCGGCGCTCGCGACCGGTCCCGCGGGGAAGGCCGGGCATCCGCTGTACGCCTTCTTCGAGGTCTTGTAGCTATGGTCGGCCGCATGAGGCGAAGTCTGCGTGCATTGGGTGCGACCGCGGTCGCGGCGATGGTGTTGACGGGCTGCGGCATGCAGGTGCCGGCCGA
>JBAZPY010000358.1:0-2739 GCA_041645515.1 Agrococcus sp. | reverse complement strand
CCCCGCGTCGTCGTTCGTCAGGCTCTCCGACGGCGTCGAGGCCTTCCACGAGATCCGAGAGATGCTCCGGGGCGGCGGTCAGGGCCGCATCACCCGCCTCACCCCGGCCGACCCCGTCGGCCGGCCAGCCACGACGCCCGCGCCGGACCCCGACGTCGTCAACCCGGACTCCGAGACCTACGACCTGGCGCAGACGCTGCTGACGTTGGCATTCGCCTCGGGTGCGGCACTCTGATCGCTCGCCGCGTCAGCGGCCAGGTGCCGTACCGCGGCGACGACGGCCTCGACGCCGAGGTCGAAGCCCGCGGCGGCCCGCTGAGCGTCGTCGCCAGGAGCCACATGGCGCAGCTCCGGCAGCTCGTGCCCATCGATGCGCCACAGCGGCACGGGCGAGGCAGCGTCCATGGCGGACCCCAGGGCGATGGCGTCGACCATCGCCGAGCACGCCACGCGCTGCTCGACCGGCACGCCCGCATCCCGCAGGATGACGAAGAGCGCCTCGTAGATCTCGAGCGTCCGCCGGTCCTCGACCGGCGCCCCGACCAGCACCGGCACCACCGCGGGCACGCGAGCCGTCGCGGCTCGGTACGCCCACATCCACAGCCGCAGCCGATCGAGCGGCGCCGCCGACGTGTCGAGCGCCGGGCTCAGGTCGATGTCGGCGTAGAGCTCCTCGCGCATGCGGTGCACGATCGCCAGCCGCCCGCCCGGCAGGTGGTGGTACAGCGACGACGGGTGCACGCCGAGCGCCGCGGCGACCCCCGGGATGGTGAAGTCGCCGTGCTTCGCGACCAGCCGAAGCGCAGCCCCCGCGATGAGCTTCGGGGAGAGGATGCTGTGCTTCGGCCTGGCCACGAGGCTCCGTTCGTTGAGGGGGCTTCAGAACATGATGACGCTTCGCCCGCGGGCGCCCGACCGCATGAGATCGAAGGCGTCGTTCACCTCGTCGAGCGACACCCGGTTCGTGATGAGCCGGTCGATCGGCAGCCGGCCGTCGAGGTACAGCTGCGCGAGCATCGGGAAGTCGCGCGCCGGCACCGTCGAGCCGTAGTTCGAGCCGAGCAGCGACTTGCCCTCCTCGGCGAGCGCGAGCGCATCGATCGGCACGGGCCGGTCCTGCGGCGGCAGGCCGACGATCACGGCGGAGCCGCCGCGCTTGAGCGTCGAGGGCATGATCGCGATCGTGTCGGGCCGGCCGATCGCCTCGAACGCGAAGTCCACGCCCTCCGGCACGATCTCGCGCACCTTGCCGGGCAGCGACGCATCGGACTTCACCGTGTGGGTCGCGCCGAACTCGCGCGCCAGCTCGAGCGACGCATCCGTCACGTCGGCGACGATGATCGGGCTCGCGCCTGCGAGCGCGAGACCCATGATGATGCTGATGCCCACGCCGCCCGCGCCGATCACGAGCGCCGAGCGGCCCGCCTTCAGCTGCGCGTCGTTGACGACCGCGCCGACGCCCGTCGCGATCGAGCAGCCGATGAGCGCCGCCACGTCGAACGGCACCTCCTTCGGCACCTTGATGGCCGCCTGCTCGGCGACGACGACGCGCTCGCTCATCGACCCGACCGCGAGGTACGGGTAGGCGGTCGCGCCGTCCAGGGACATCGGCGTCGACCCATCCGGCAGCACGCACGCCTCCGAGCCGGAGCCGGTGCACACCCAGGTGCGGCCCTCGCGGCAGCTCGTGCAGGCGCCGCACGGGTAGAACCAGGTCATGATGACGTGGTCGCCGGGCTCGAGGCTGCGCACGCCCTCGCCGACCGCCTCGACGACGCCGGCACCCTCGTGGCCCATGATGGTCGGCTGGGGCATCTCCCAGTCGCCGTCGAGCACGTGCCGGTCGGAGCCGCACACGCCCGACGCGCCGATCCGCACCAGCACCTCACCGGGGCCGGGGTCGCGGAGCGTCACCTCACGGATGTCGAGGGCGGGATTGCCGTCGTAGACGGCGGCACGGGTGGTCGTCACGTCAGGCCTCCTTCGCGTACTGGCGCCGGGGGTGGAGCAGCCGGGTGAGCAGCAGGTACGCGACCGCCGCGACGATCGCCGCGGGCAGGCTCGCGGTGATCACCGAGAACGCGGCCTGCGTCTCGAGCGTGATCGGGTTGTAGAGCCACAGGTAGAAGACGGCGCCGAGCAGCAGCGCGACGACGCCGGCCCAGTTGACGCCGGCCGGGTAGGCGTAGAGCGTGCCGCGCTGGCCCAGGTGCATCTCGCGCAGGTCGATGCGCTGTCGCCGCACGATGAAGTAGTCGGCGAGGGCGACGCCGCAGAGCGCGGTGAGGAAGGCGCCGGAGACCAGCACGAAGATCATGAACTGCTCGTACATGAACTGCGGGAAGAAGGTCATGATCGCGGGCAGCACGAAGAACGACGCGGTCAGCACCTTCCATGGCACCCGCGCGAGCAGGCCGCCCGACGACTGCCGGATCGCGAGGATCGTCGAGTAGACGATCGACGACATCGACGTGATGTTCGCGAAGGCGATGAAGATCAGCACCGCCACGCCCAGCACCGCGCCGCCGAACGGCACCATCCAGACGGTCGGGTCGGAGTCGCCGAGCGTGAGCGCCGCGGCCATGCCGACGACCTGCGCGATCAGCGTGGCGATGAGGAGGCCGCCGTAGGCGGGCCAGACCGCCGCCTTGCGGGTGCGGGTCATGCGGGCGAGCGAGCCCATCACGGGGTACCAGGAGACGCCGACGCCGACGTTGAACTCGACCGCGACCGCTCGCC
>JBAZPY010000357.1:0-2743 GCA_041645515.1 Agrococcus sp. | reverse complement strand
CGTCCGCGCTGCGCAGCACCTGCTGGATCCAGGCGCCGCCCGGGTCGAGGGCGGTGCGCCAGGCGCCGTTCGTGATGTCCTTCGTGTCGCCGTGGCCGAGCGTCGCCTTCATCTCGTCGCCCATCGACGTGCGCCACTGCATCGTGCCGGCGTAGGCCATGAAGAGCACCGGGCGCACGACGCCGTCCTTCAGCGCGTGGTCGTAGCCGTAGGCGTAGTCGGTGCGCGAGAGGCGGATGCCGCGCTCGTCGCGCACGTACTCGACGAACGGGATGGGCGCGGTGTCGCTGCGGAACGGCGTGCCGGTGAGCGACAGGCGCCGGGTCGCCGGGCCGAACGCCTCGAGCACCGCGTCGCCCCACGAGAGCGCGTCGCCCGCGTGGTGGACCTCGTCGAGGATGACGAGGCTCGGCGCGGAGCGGGTGATGCGCTCGTGCACCGGCGGCCGGGCGGCGACCTGCGCGTACGTGACGACGACGCCGTGGTACTGCCGCGGGTAGTCGCCGTCGCCGTTGGAGAAGTCGGGATCGAGGCGGATGCCGGCCCGGTGGGCGGCGTCGGCCCACTGCTGCTTGAGGTGCTCGGTGGGGGCTACGACGGTGATGCGGGCGACGGCGCCGCGGCGCAGCAGCTCGGAGGCGAGCCGCAGCGCGAACGTCGTCTTCCCGGCGCCAGGGGTCGCAGCGGCGAGGAAGTCGCGCGGCTCGGTCGCGAAGTACTGCGTGAGCGCCTCCTGCTGCCACGCACGCAGCGGCTGTGCGGTGCCCCACGCGGCGCGCTCCGGGTAGCTCGGGGGCAGATGGTCGGCCGCGTAGGTGCCGAAGTGGGGGCCCTGCTCGGTCGCCTGCTGGCCGGTCTGCTGGCCCGTGTGCTGGATCCACTGCTGCCCGGCGTACGACCCGAACGGGGTCTCGAAGGGCTGGCTGGTCACTCGCTCCATCGTAGGCGCGGCGGCCCACTCGGCACGCCCTGCGCGTGTCGCGCATCCGCCCGGCGGCCGCGCCCGTCGCGGATCCAGGAGCGTGCGCCTAGGCTGACCGCATGCACTACCTGCTCGGTCTCGCAGCGCTCGTCATGGGCGCCGCCATCGCCACCCGCCGCACGCGGCCCACATGGTTCGTGGTGCTCACGGGCGTGCTGGTGGGGCTCGGCGCGCTGCTCGCGATCCTCAGCTACACGCGCGTCACCGACTCGCTCGGGCTGCTGCCGAACAGCATCATCGGCTGGACCTTCGTGGGCCTGTCGATCATCACGATGCTGTCGTCGATCTTCGTGCTCGAGCGCCGCGGCGAGCACGGCGAGGAGCTGCCGCCGCTCATCGGCGACAACCCGTTCGACGGCGACACGGAGGACTCGGACGACCCCACGATCGGCGGCGCCCGCGTCACCACGCAGGACGGCGTCTTCGGCTCCGACGCCGACGTCATGGCGGGCGACGCGTCCGCACCGATCGCCGCCGACGGCGTCGCGGTGCTCCAGGCAGCGATGCAGGAGCCTCAGACCACCGGCCGCACCGCGGCCTCGCACCACACGGAGGGCAGCATGACCGACAGCACCACCCCGACCGGCGGGCACGGCGACGAGCACGAGCACGACGCTCCGAGGCCGCAGGACGGCACGGCCGTCGTCGGCACCGACCCCGACATCGCGACGTCTGACCAGGACGCGGCGCTGCGGGCCGAGCGCGACGACGAGCAGGGCGAGCGCCAGGAGCGCTGACGCTCCTCCGCGCGGCGACGAGTCAAGGAGCCGGTGAAGCCGTGAGGTCGCGCTGATGGCGCCGCGCGATGGCCGTGGTCGCGGCCGGTGGCCGCTCGTCATCGCCGCGGGGGCCGGCCTGGTCGTCGCCGCAGTGGCCGTCGTTGCCGCGATCGATGTCGAACCGCGCTACGACGACGCTGCGGTCGAGCTCACTGCCCGTGACGGCGTCGTCCTGGCGACCGGGCAGGGCTTCCCCGAGGGCGCCGCCGCGGTGGTGTCGGCGCGGCTCGACGGGGGCAGCGCAACGGCATGGGCGCCCACGACGCCCGACGGCACGTTCGAGGTGGCGTTCCGACCGCCCGACGGCTTCAGCGGCGAGGTGGCCGTCTCGGCCGAGTCCGGCTCCGCCACCGCCGAGGCGACGGTGGACGCGCCGCGTGCGACGGCCGCGCTGAACGGCGACCCGATCCCGGGCGTGGCCGTCGTCCCGACCACGGGCAGCCCCGCCCTCGACACGATCGCCGCCGATCCCTCTGGCCTGCCGATCGTCGAGGTGCCCGACTCCATCGCGGCCGACTGCTCCTCCGACGTGACCGGGCCGCTCAACGCCTGGCTGGCATCCGTGCCCGACGGCAGCGAGATCGTCTTCGGCCGCGAGGCCTGCTACCTGGTCGACGGCCGGCTCGAGCTCATCGACCGCAGCAACCTCGTCATCGAGGGCAACGGATCGACGTTCCGGGCCGAGGAGGAGGCCCCGGCGTACACCAACCGGTCCCAGTGGTACCTGGAGTACGGCAACGACCTGAGCCTGCGCAACATGACGCTGATCGGGGTGAACCCGCGCGCCGAGTACGACGCCGAGCACGAGTGGGACCACAACCTCTTCATCCGGGGCACCGACACCGTCAGCATCGACAACGTGCACGGGCAGCGGGCCTACGGCGACTTCATCGCCATCGCGCAGGGCCCCGACGACCGGACGATCCCGTCGGACATCACCATCCGGAACGTGTCCGCTGACATCGTCGGCAGGATGGGCATC
>JBAZPY010000356.1:0-2746 GCA_041645515.1 Agrococcus sp. | reverse complement strand
AGACGAAGGTCGTCTCGCTCATCCGCCGGGTCAAGCCCGACATCATCATCATGCAGGACCCGGAGCACGCGCAGCACGATCTCGACCCCGACCGTCGAGTGATCGCCATCCTCTACGCCGAGGCGCTGTCTGTCGCCGGACGCGATTGGCGGATCGAAGAGTGCGGCGGGCACCCTCCGCACCCGATTCCGACGATCTTCTACATGTCGCCGGAGCGCCCCAACTGCGTCGTGGAGATCGGCGAGCACCTGCCGACGAAGCTGGGCGCCCTGAAGGTACTGACCTCGCAGAACACCTTCAGCGCCGAGCACTGGCTGGCGCAGACGAGCCCGGAGATCCTCAAGTCGATCGTGCCCGCGTGGACCGATGGCCAGATCGACACGCTCGGCCTCGAAGGACAGCGCGCGCTCTTCACCGCACTCGCCATCAGCAACGGGCTGGCGTCCCACTCCGGGGCTGTGCTGGGCGAGCCGTACCGACGTGAAGGGACGTTCCTGCTCGACCGCCTCGTGACCTGACGAGCACCCCGCGCGGGGCGGCTGCGCGTAGCCTCGGAGCATGGACGAGACGACGATCACCCCGGTTGAGCTGTCGCGCGAGCTGGGGCTCGACCGCAAGGGCAAGCAGGTTCGCGGCTTCCTGCGGAACCCGCAGGACGGCGGGAGCCCGTTCGAGGACCACGAGATCGGTACGGAGTGGCACCTGACGCGGGAGCAGGCGGACCGGATCCGGAAGCACTTCGCGAAGAAGGACTGATCGGTTTCGACACGCTCAGGGCGCTGCGCGCCCGGAGCGGCTCAACCAGCGGGTAGGGGGTGCTCGCGCAGCGGCTCCGCCAGCGGGATGCGCGGCTGGGGAAGTCTGATAAGTACCATTGGTGCGCGCCGCGCTCTTCGGGTTCGCGCGCGCGACCCGATCAGGAAGGTGTCCTCGTGGCGCTCAGCACCAGCTCCGATCAGCTGCCCAACGCATCCGCAACCGTCGACGTCCCGCACAGCAAGAAGCTGAAGTCGCGGCACGTCACGATGATCGCCCTCGGCGGCATCATCGGCGCGAGCCTCTTCGTCGGCTCGGCCAACGTGATCCTCGCGGCAGGCCCCGCGGCGACGCTGTCGTACCTCGGCGGCGGGCTCATCGTCTTCCTCGCCATGCGGATGCTCGGCGAGATGGCCGCCGCACGCCCGGCCGTCGGCTCGTTCATGGAGTACGCCCGCGTCGGCCTCGGCGACTGGGCGGCCTACATCGTCGGCTGGCTCTACTGGTACTTCTGGGTGGGCGTCATCGCGTACGAGGCCGTCGTCGGCGGCGGCATGATCGCCGAGTGGTTCCCCGCCGTGCCCGCGTGGGTCGGCTCGCTCGTGCTGCTGGCGATCTTCGTCACAACGAACCTCATCTCGCTGCGGTCCTTCGGCGAGACGGAGTTCTGGCTCGCCAGCATCAAGGTCGTCGCGATCGTCGTCTTCCTCGGCGCCGGCCTGCTCTTCGCGCTCGGCCTGTGGCCGGGAGCGACGATGTCGATCCCCAACCTGTGGGAGCACGGCGGCTTCATGCCCAACGGGTTCGGCGTGGTCGTCTCATCGATCGCGCTCGTGCTCTTCGCCTACTTCGGCGCCGAGATCGCGGTCATGGCCGCCGCCGAGTCGGAGGACCCGGCCAAGGGCATCCGCCAGGCCGCCAACACGGTCATCTGGCGCGTGATGCTCTTCTACGTGGGCGCGGTGCTCGTCATCGTCACCGTCGTGCCGTGGAACCAGCTGCCCTCGCCCGACGAGATCGCGCCGTTCGCGTACGTCTTCAGCCTGCTCGGCATCCCCGGCGCCGAGGCGATCATGACGCTCGTCATCTTCACCGCCGTCATCTCGGTGCTGAACTCCGGCACCTACTCGGCGTCGCGCATGTTCGCCGCACTGTCGGAGCAGAAGCTCGCGCCGGCGATCATGTCGAAGCGCTCGAAGCGCGGCGTGCCCACCTACGCCGTGCTCGCATCCACCGCCGGCGGCCTCGTCGCGACGCTCGTGAACTTCATCGCGCCGAGCTCGGGCATCTACGAGTTCATCATGAACTCCACGGGCCTCGTGGCGTTGTTCGTGTTCGTCTTCATCGCCGTCACGCAGTGGCGCCTGCGGGTGAAGATGACGCCGGAGCAGAAGGATGCGCTCACGCTGAAGGTGTGGATGTTCCCGGTGCTGAACATCGTGCTCATCGCCGCGGCGATCGGCATCGTGGTGATCATGCTCGGCAGCGAGTCGGGCCGCGCGCAGGTGCTGACGAGCTTCATCGCGGCGGGCGCACTGGCCATCTTCTGGCCGATCGTGCGGCGCAACCTGCGGCGTGCTCGTGCGAAGGGCGAGATCGAGGCGGAGACGGTCGCCTGATATCGGCACCGGCGCCATCAACCACGAGGTGGCGATCGGCTTGGAGCGTCCCGCGTCGCTCCAAGCATTCCCGACCTTCTGTTGGAGTACGGCGATGACGGCAACGAAGAGCGCCGGGACGGAGCCCGCCCACCTCCAGCCGAAGAGCCAGCTGGCGCAGGCCGAGCAGCACCGCGGCTGACAGGCAGGTGCAGGCCTCGATGGAGTTGTAGGCGATCGTGAAGCCCACGATCCAGTGCTCAGCGGTGCTGACGCGGTCCTCGGGTCGGGCCGGTTGCATCCGCTGTCGGTGCGTGGCCCACCATGGAGCTCAAGCGTGATCGACGACAGGCGGGGAGCGAGCGATGGATGCAGTGCTGACGATCGTGGGG
>JBAZPY010000355.1:0-2747 GCA_041645515.1 Agrococcus sp. | reverse complement strand
AAGGCGGGCAAGGCGCTCCTCGCCGAGAAGCCCTTCGGTATCGACGGCTCGGCCGCCGATGCGATCATGCGGGCCATCGAGGAGACCCCTGACGCGTTCGTGCGGGTGTCGAGCGAGATGCCGTTCTTCCCTGGTGCACAGTGGGCGATCGACTACGTGCGCTCTGGCGCGCTCGGTCGCATCGTCGAGGCGAAGTGCTCGTTCCTGCACGCCAGCGATCTCGACACCGCCAAGCCGCTGAACTGGAAGCGACAGCAGCAGTACTGCGGGGCCGCCGGCGTGCTCAACGACCTCGGCATGCACACCTGGCACGTGCCTCTGCGACTCGGCTGGGCCCCGGAGACCGTGTTCGGGGTGCTGCAGGACATCGTGACCGAGCGGCCGGGCCCCGACGGCACCCCGCTCCCCTGCGACACCTGGGACAACGCGGTCATCCACTCCTGGGCATCGCACGAGGGCGCCCGCTTCCCCCTCACGACCGAGACCAAGCGGATCGCTCCCGGCGAGAAGAACACCTGGGAGTTCGAGGCCATCGGCATGAACGGCAGCGTGCGGTTCAGCACCAAGAACCCCAAGGAGGTGCAGGTCTTCGCGGTGGTGGACGTGCCGGGGATCGGCCGCGAGCAGAGCTGGCAGCGCATCGATGCGGGGAGTCAGTCCGTGTGGCCCACCGTCACCGGGCCGAACTTCGAGTCGGGGTTCTCCGACGCGATCCTGCAGATGTGGGCCGCCTTCCTCGCCGAGCACCAGGGGGAACTCGGCGACGGGTTCGGCACTGTGCGTCCGGACGAGGCCGCGCAGACCCACCGCATCTTCGCGGCGGCGATCTCCTCCCACGAGTCCGGCGGGTCGGTCGCGCCGCAGCGCTGAGTGCGCCCTGCCGGCTTCTATCGTGGGAGTGACGAAGGGGCGGGTGATGCGCAGCAGCGGCAGACCGACGATGAACGACGTCGCCGCCGCGGCGGGGGTGAGCCTGAAGACCGTCTCGCGCGTCATCAACGCCGAACCGAACGTCGACGCGACGATGGCGAGCCGGGTCGCCGAAGCCATCGAGCGCCTGGGCTATCACCGCAACGCCCTGGCGGCGAGCCTGCGCTCCGGCACGAACGACACGGTGGCGTTCCTCGCCGCCGACCTGTCGAACTCGTTCTACATGGGCATCGCGGCGGCGGTGTCGACCGTCGCAGCGCACCGACGCATGCACGTCGTGATGGCCTCCAGCGAGGAAGACCCCGCCACCGAGCGACGCGTCGCGCTCGACCTCTGCCAGCGGAGGGTCGGCGGTCTGATCCTCGTGCCCACGTCGGCGGATCACTCGTACCTCGCGCCGGAGGTCGCGCACGGCACACCCGTGGTGTTCCTCGATCGACCGGGCAACGGCATCAACGCCGACACCGTGCTCCTCGACAACCGCGGCGGGGCACGGGCCGCGGTTGCCGAACTGTTGGCGGCGGGACACGAGCGCATCGCGATGCTGCTCGACACGACGGAGATCTACACCATGGACGAGCGCCTCGCCGGTGCGCTCGAGGCCTTCGCCGCCGCCGGCCGCTCGCAGGACCCCGCGCTCCTCATCACGGGAGTGCACACGCCGGCAGACGCACGCGCCGCGGTGTCGATGCTGCTCGACTCCGCCGCCGCACCCACCGCGCTCTTCTGCGGCAACAACCGCGCAACCGTCGGCGCCCTCGAAGAGCTCGTGGCGCGGGGGTCCGACATCGCGGTCACGGGGTTCGACGATTTCGAGCTGTCGTGGATGCTGCCGCGGCCCATCCGGGTGGTGTCCTACGACGTGTCCGCGCTGGGCACGCTCGCGGCGACCACCCTGCTCGACCGCATCGCCGGAGGCCCTCTCGCCGATCCGACCCTGCATCTGCTGCCGACGACGCTCGTCGACCGCGGCGGACCCTCCCGCTAGAGCGGCGGGATCGAGCTCGACCCCGGCGCCGTCCTCCGGCGACCGCCGACTCAGTGCTCGGGGATCCAGTTGCCGTGGAGGCCGAGAGGCACGCGAGCCGGGAGATGCACGCGCGCGAGCGGCGTGCCGGAGAAGTCCTGCGCCGCGAGCACGACGAGATCGGCGGCTCCGCGATCGGGATCGTGCACGTACAGCAGGTTGTAGCCGTCATCCTCGCTCGTCGAGTTCGCCCGCGGAACGAACACGGTCTCGCCCACAGCGGCATCGCGACCGAATTCGTGCGTCTCGGTCGTCCCGGTGATCAGGTCGTGCTTGAGCACGGCGTTCGAGAACCCTTCGTCCGGCCGGTCGGCGTCGGCATCGCTGATCGGCGCATAGAGCTCCGTCGACGCGGAGTAGCCGTAGCGGTGGGCACGACCACAGAACCGGGAATTCATGCGCGGGAAGTCCTGCGGTCGGTCGTGCAGCAGCTGGGTGCGGACCTTCCCCGCCGCGAGGTCGACGGTCCAGCGCTCCAGGATCGGCCGCCCCGCACCGATGTCGATGAGGCTGAACCGGCCGGGGTGGACGATCACGTCGGCGACGATCCGTCCGGCCTCCTCGTAGGCGTTGAGGGTGTGGCCGACCATGCCGGGCGGCAGATCCATCCACCGCACCGCTCCTCCCGCGCGTGGCATGACGCCGAGCCTCGTCGGCACGTCGTCGTTCCAGCCGAACGGCACACCCGTGGCGAACAGGTCCGGCGTGAACACGACCGGCGACGTGTAGATCAGCACGAAGTTGTCCGTCAGACCGAAGTCGTGCAGATAGGGGAACGACGGGGCGGGGA
>JBAZPY010000354.1:0-2759 GCA_041645515.1 Agrococcus sp. | reverse complement strand
TCGTCGAGTGCGGTGGCGAGCTCCTGTCGCCGTGCATTCATTCAGGCAGAGTCGCTCTCATAGTTCCAAGACGGATAACCGATCCGCCAGATAGACCGCACCTATGTAGACGCGAACTCGCGAGCCACCTCAAGGAACCCGATCGCGGCCGCGGAGAGGTGATCGGCCCGGCTGACGACCGACACGTGCAGCTGCGACGCGGGAGTGATGCGGAGGGTGCGCAGGCCGGAGTGTGCCGCCAACGGCACCCACGACGCCGGCATCACCGCGTGTCCGACGCCGGCGAGGACGAGCGGAAGGATCGACGTGCGATGGGCGACCTCGACCGCGAGGTCGACCGTGGTCCCGGTCGCGAGGAGGTCGTCGACCATCGATCGCATGAGCGACCCTGGTTGCGAGACGATCAGGCGCACGCCCGCGAGGTCCTCTCGGCGGACGGCCGATGCGTCGCCGAAGTGATCCTCGGCCGGGTTCACGATGAGCACGAGGGGCTGGGCCAGCAGGGGCAGCGATCGGACGCCCGGGATGCGCAGCTCGGACGCCGAGCCGAGCAGCCCGACCTCTGCCGTGCCGGTTCGCACCGCGGCGATCACGTCGTCGGGCGAGAAGGCGCCGTCGACGGATATCGACACGTTCGGATGACGGCGTCGGAATGCCGCGATCATCGACGTCAGCGGCTCGATGCCCGGTGACGGCATGGACGAGATGTCCACGCGACCGGTGTGCACACCGCGGATGGCATCCATCGCCGATCGCGCCGTCTCGAGATCGCGGACCACCACGCGCGCATGCGCGATGAGCTCATCCCCAGCGGCGCTGAGCGTCGCTCGGCGGCCGACCCGGTGGAAGAGCTCGACGCCGAGCTCGCGTTCGAGCCTTGCGATGGATTGCGAGAGCGAGGGCTGGGAGATCAGCAGGTGCTCCGCGGCTTTGCCGAAGCCTCCGTGGTCGACGATCGCGAGGAAGTAGCGAAGCTGGCGGCCGTCCATGCCGTCACGCTACAACTGCTCGAACCTGCGCTGGGCGGGGCCGGCTCGTCGCTCTGCGCCTTCGGCTCCCGCGCCCGACCGTAGGATTGGGGCATGTCCAAGGTCCTCTCCTCCCTGCCCGTCGGCGAGCGCGTCGGCATCGCCTTCTCCGGAGGCCTCGACACGTCGTGCGCCGTCGCGTGGATGCGCCACAACGGCGCCGTGCCCTACACGTACACCGCCGACATCGGCCAGTACGACGAGCCCGACATCGACGCGGTGCCGGCACGCGCCGACGAGTACGGCGCCGAGGCCGCGCGCCTCGTCGACGCGAAGGCGGCGCTCGTGGAGGAGGGCCTGGTCGCGCTCGCGACGGGCGCGTTCCACATCCGCTCCGGCGGCCGCACCTACTTCAACACCACGCCGCTCGGCCGCGCCGTCACCGGCATGCTGCTGGTGCGGGCCATGAAGGAGGACGGCGTCGAGATCTGGGGCGACGGGTCGACCTACAAGGGCAACGACATCGAGCGGTTCTACCGCTACGGCCTGATGGCCAACCCGGCGCTGCGCATCTACAAGCCGTGGCTCGACCAGCGCTTCGTCGCCGAGCTTGGCGGCCGCAAGGAGATGTCGGAGTGGCTCGTCGAGCACGGCTACCCATACCGCGACGCCACCGAGAAGGCCTACTCGACCGACGCGAACATCTGGGGCGCGACGCACGAGGCGAAGACGCTCGAGCACCTCGACGAGTCGATGGAGATCGTGCAGCCCATCATGGGCGTGAGGTTCTGGGACGAGTCGGTGTCGATCCCGACCGAGGATGTCGCCATCCGCTTCGAGGCCGGGCGTCCGGTCGCGATCAACGGCGTCGGGTTCGCGGATGCGGTGGCGCTCGTCATGGAGGCGAACGCGATCGGCGGTCGCCACGGCCTGGGCATGAGCGATCAGATCGAGAACCGCATCATCGAGGCCAAGAGCCGCGGCATCTACGAGGCGCCGGGCATGGCGCTGCTGCACATCGCCTACGAGCGGCTGCTCAACGCCATCCACAACGAGGACACGATCGCGAGCTACCACGAGCAGGGCCGCCGCCTCGGCCGGCTCATGTACGAGGGCCGCTGGCTCGACCCGCAGTCGCTCATGCTGCGCGAGTCGATCCAGCGCTGGGTCGGCTCGTCGGTGACCGGCGAGGTCGTGCTGCGCCTGCGCCGCGGCGAGGACTACACGATCGTCGACACCCGAGGCGAGGGCTTCTCGTACCACCCCGACAAGCTGTCGATGGAGCGCGTCGGCGACGCCGCCTTCGGTCCGGAGGACCGCATCGGCCAGCTGACCATGCGCAACCTCGACATCGCCGACTCGCGCTCGCGGCTGGAGGCCTACGCAGCCGCGGGGCTCATCGAGGGCGAGACGAAGGCGCTGCTGGGTGCGCTCGAGGCGGGCCGCGCCGACGAGATCATGGCCTCCCCGACCGACGACCCCGAGGCCGTCGAGCACTGGAACGACCGCGCGGCGATGGACCTGGGCACCGACTGAGCAACCCCCGACGGGCTCACGCCGATCACCACTGGCGCGGGGTGACCGGACGGACCCGTGCCGGTCAGGCGCGACGGATCAGGATGCGCCAGCGCGCGGGGCCGCGCTCGCGGTACTCTGCCGGGAAGGCGCCGCCGTGGCGCTGCTCCAGCTGCGTCAGCAGCGGGACGGGGTCGTGCGTCGCCGAGATGACGATTGCGCCTCCCGGCGCCAGGGACTCGATCGCGCCGAAGATCGCGGCGTGCCGGATCGCGT
>JBAZPY010000353.1:0-2759 GCA_041645515.1 Agrococcus sp. | reverse complement strand
CCAGCGTGAACCCGCGCGAGGCAGCCGCGAAGATTCGCACCGGCATCATCTGCAACCCGAAGAGCCACCGCAACCGCAGCAGCGTCGAGGCGACCAAGCCGTTCCTGTCGGGCACCGTGCTGGCCGTAACGCCGCGCACCCAGGCCGAGCTGGCCGAGGTGCTGACCGATTTCGCGCGCCACGGCATCGAACTGCTCGTGATCGACGGTGGCGACGGCACGATCCGCGACGTGATGACCGCCGCCGCGCGCGTCTGGACCGGCGCCGCGCCGCGCGTGGCGATCGTTCCCTCGGGCAAGACCAACGCGCTCGCGCTCGATCTCGGCATCCCCGATACCTGGACGCTCGACCAGGCGCTGACCGCGGCCCGCCATGGTCGGGTCAAGCTGCGCAGCCCGGTCGAGGTAATCCGCAAGGACAGCGGCGCGAAACTGTGCGGCTTTCTGTTCGGCGCGGGCGCATTCGTCGACGCCACCGCGCTGGCGCAACGCACGCACCGCGCTGGCGCCTTCAACGGCGTCGCGGTCGGGCTCGCGCTGTGCTGGGCGATCCTGCAGACGCTGTTCGGCGGCGCCAACAGCGCGTGGCGCGCCGGCAACCGGATGCGGATCCGCTTCCAGTCGCGCGGGGACGAGGGCGTGCACGCCGCCGGCAAGCATGCCGACACCGATCGCGCGCGCTACATCCTGCTTGCCTCGACATTGAAGCGCATGCCGATCGGCATCCGTCCGTTCGGCGTACCGCGCGCCGGGCTGAAGACGCTAGTGGTCGATGCGCCGCCGCGCTGGCTTGCCGCCGCGACGCCGCTGATCGTCGCCGGCTCGCCCGCCGCGTGGCTCGATCGCGCAGGCTATCACCGGATCGATACACCGAGCTTCGACCTGTCGATCGACTCGGGCTTCATCCTCGACGGCGAAGTCTATCCGGGCGGCGAGCTGACCGTCCGCGAGGCGCGCGCGCTCAGTTTCGTCGTCCCGTGATCACGCTCGGCGACGTCGTCCGCCGCCAGTTGCACGTCCCCACCATCCCCGCGGTCCGCGACGTCTCTGCCATACTCGCCGAGAGCGCGGCCGGGACCGTGGCGGTGCTGTTCTACGGCTCGAACCTGCGCACCGGCGCAACCGAAGGCGTGCTCGATTTCTACGTGCTGACCGCAGGCCCGCCCGAGCGCGGCATGTGGCCGACCGTCAGCTACCGCGAGTTCGACCTGCACGGCGAGACGCTGCGTGCCAAGATCGCCACCATGCGGCTGGCCACCTTCGCGAAAGCAGCGGCGGCGCGGACGCTCGACACGACGATCTGGACCCGGTTCGTACAGCCCTCTGCGCTGGTCTGGGTACGCGACACGGATACCGTGGGGCAGGTTGCCGAGGCCATCGCCGACGCGGCCAAGTCCGCCGCGCGCTTTGCCGCCGCGCTCGGCCCCGAGACGGGCACCGCCGACGAGTATTGGCGCGCGCTGTTCCGCCAGACCTATGCCGCCGAACTCCGCGTCGAACGCAAGGGCCGCGAGGGACAGATCCTCGGCTTCGACCCAGGCCGGTATGCCGAACTCCTCCCGCTCGCCTGGACCGCCGACGGCATCGCCTTTCGCGACGAGGCTGGGATGCTGAAACCCGACCTGGCGCCGGCACGACGTCAGGCGCTGCTCAAGGCCTGGGCACGCCGCCGCCGCGCCGGCAAACCGATCAACATCGCCCGCCTGGTACGCGCAGCCTTCACCTTCGAGGGTGCCGCCCGCTACGGCATCTGGAAGGTCGAGCGCCACACCGGCGTCGCCGTGCCGCTGACGCCGTGGCGCGAGAAGCATCCGATCCTCGCGGCGCCCGGCGTGTTCTGGCGGGTCTGGCGCGCGCGTAGCGGCCCCAAGCCGGTATGAGCGCCGCTGCTGGCCAAGGTTTCAGCGCACTGATCCTCGCCGGATCGCGCGGCGGCGTCGACCCCGTCGCGGCCTATGCCGGCGTCTCGCACAAGGCGCTGATCGAACTCGACGGCCAGACCCTGCTCGCCCGCGTCGCCCAGGCGTTGCGCGACGCGGGTGCGACGCAGATCGCGGTCTCGGTGTCCGACGATGCGGTCCGCGCCGCCGCCACCGCGCTAGGCCTCACCGTCCTGACCGCCGCATCCGGTCCCAGCCACAGCGTCCGCGACGGCATCGAGGCACTCGGCACGCCGCTGCTCGTGACCACTGCGGACCACGCGCTGCTCCGGCCCGAATGGATCACCCGCTTCCTCGCCGATGTACCCGCGCACGCCGACGTCGCCGCGCTGCTCGCCCGCCAGGACGTGATCGAGGCCGCCGCGCCGGGCACGCGCCGCACCTATCTCCGCTTTGCCGACGGCGCGTGGTCGGGCTGCAACCTGTTCCACTTCGCCACCCCTCGATCGGTCGCAGCGCTCGATCTGTGGGCGCAGGTCGAGGCGGATCGCAAGCGGCCGTGGCGGATCGTCCGCCGGCTCGGGATCGGCACGCTGGTCCGCTATATGTCCGGTCGCCTGACGCTGATCGCCGCGCTCGCGCATCTGGGACGTCTCGCCGGCCTCGACGCCGCCGCGGTCGCGACCCCGTTCGGCCTCGCGGCGGTCGATGTGGACAAGCCAGCCGACCTCGACCTCGTGCGGGACCTGATCGCCCGTCCCTGAGGTCGGTACCGGATCGCCGACCGCGTCATGCTTCGCGGAGAAATTGCCTCAGGCTACCGCTCCCCCCTGTCCCCGAACCGCCGCTTGGTGCAAAGCGCGACGCATGCAGACGCTCG
>JBAZPY010000352.1:0-2759 GCA_041645515.1 Agrococcus sp. | reverse complement strand
CTCGCCGGCGACCGCGGCCGAGTGGGGGCCGTCGCGTTCCCCGACGGCGGCACGCTGGACGCCGACCTCGTCGTCATCGCCGCGGGCATCCGGCCGCGCGACGAGCTCGCGGCGCTCGCCGGCATCGAGCTCGGGCCGCGCGGCGGCATCCGCATCGACGGCGCCTGCCGCACGAACGTCGACGGCGTCTGGGCGGTCGGCGACGTCGCGACCCTCGACGGGCAGATCTGGGGCCTCATCGCACCCGGCAACGAGCAGGCCGACGTGGTCGTCGACCGCCTGCTGGGCGGCGACCGCGCGCTCGGACCGGTCGACGCCTCCGCGAAGCTGAAGCTCGCCGGCGTCGAGGTGGGCAGCTTCGGCGACGCGTTCGGCCGCACCGCGGGCGCCGTCGAGGTGGTGTACGCCGACCCCACCGCGGGCGTCTACAAGAAGCTCGTCATGTCGGACGACGGCCGCACGCTGCTCGGCGGGATGCTCGTCGGTGACGCGAGCGCCTACGCCGGGCTGCGGCCGCTCGTCGGCCGCGAGCTGGGTGCCGACCCCGCGGCGTACCTGCTGCCGAGCGACGGCGCCCCGATCGTCGGCGACGGGCTGCCGGACGACGCCGTCGTCTGCTCGTGCATCGGCGTCTCGGCAGGGACGCTGCGCGACGCCGTGCACGTCGACGGCTGCGCGAGCTTCGGCGAGGCGAAGGCGTGCACGGGCGCCGGGGCGGCGTGCGGCTCGTGCGTGCCGCTCGCGACGAAGCTCGTGCACGCGGAGCTCGCGAAGACGGGCGTCGAGGTGAGCCGCGCCATGTGCGAGCACTTCGCGCTCTCCCGGCGCGAGCTGCTCGACGCGGTCCGCGTCTCCGGTGTCGCGACCTTCAGCGACATCCTCGAGCGGCACGGCGCCGGCGGCCGCGGCTGCGACATCTGCCGCCCGGCGATCGCCTCGATCCTCGCCTTCGTCGGCACCGGCCACGTGCTCGACGGCGAGCGCGGCAGCCTGCAGGACACGAACGACCACGTGATGGCGAACATGCAGAAGGACGGCACCTACTCGGTCGTCCCGCGGATGCCGGCCGGCGAGGTCACCCCCGACGGGCTGATCGCGGTCGGCAGGGTCGCGAAGGAGTTCGGGCTCTACACGAAGATCACGGGCGGGCAGCGGATCGACATGTTCGGCGCCCGCATCGAGCAGCTGCCGAGCATCTGGGCGAAGCTCATCGACGCCGGCTTCGAGTCGGGCCAGGCCTACGGCAAGGCGCTGCGCAACGTGAAGTCGTGCGTCGGCTCCACGTGGTGCCGCTACGGCGTGCAGGACGCGGTCGGCATGGCGGTGCTGCTCGAGCTGCGCTTCCGGGGGCTGCGCTCGCCGCACAAGCTGAAGTTCGGCGTCTCCGGTTGCGCGCGCGAGTGCGCGGAGGCGCGCGGCAAGGACGTGGGCGTGATCGCCACCGACCAGGGCTGGAACCTCTACGTCGGCGGCAACGGCGGCTTCACGCCACGGCACGCCGAGCTGCTCGCGGAGGACCTGGACGACGAGGCGCTCGTGCGCGCGATCGACCGGTACATCGTCTACTACATCCGCACCGCCGACCGGCTGCAGCGCACCGCCCGCTGGATCGAGGACCTCGAGGGCGGGATCGACAGCCTGCGCGGCGTCATCTTCGACGACGCGCTCGGCATCTGCGACGAGCTGGACGCGACCATGCGCCGGCACGTCGACACCTACCGCGACGAGTGGCGGGAGACGCTCGAGGACCCCGAGAAGCTCCAGCGGTTCGTCTCGTTCGTCAACGCCCCCGACGCCCCCGACCCCGAGCTGGCCTACGTGCCCGAGCGCGGTCAGCACCGACCTGCCACGGCCGCGGAGCGCGCCAGCGGCGCCGTCCTCGCCACCAGCGGACTGGAGATCCACGCATGACCCTGATCGTCGATGCCCCCGTCCGGCTCAGCACCACCTCGTGGTGGCGCATCTGCCCCCTCTCCGCGCTGCACGCCGAGCGGGGCGCCGCCGCCATCGTGCGGGACGAGCAGATCGCGCTCTTCCTGCTGCACGACGGCTCGGTGCGCGCCGTGCAGCAGGCGGACCCGTACGCCGAGGGCGCCAATGTCATGAGCCGCGGCCTCGTCGGCACGCGCGGCGGCCGCCCGAGCGTCGCCTCGCCGATGTTCAAGCACGTCTTCGACCTCGAGACCGGCGAGTGCCTCGATCCGAAGGGCGAGGAGGAGCGGCACCTCCGCTCGTACCCGGTGCGGGTCGTCGACGGCGTGGTGGAGGTGGCCGGATGAGCCTCGTCGCCCTCGACCTGCAGGGCAGGCTCGTGGTGCTGGCAGGCGGCGGCGCCGTGAGCGCCCGCCGGGCCCGCGCGTACGCGGACGACGGTGCCGACGTGCTCGTGGTCGCGCCCGAGCTCTGCGACGACCTCACCGCGCTCGTGGCGCAGGAGCTCGTGCGGCACCGCGCCGAGCGCATCCGCCCCGACCACCTCGACGGCGCGTGGCTCGCGCACACCGCCACCGGCGACCCCGGCGTCGACCTGCTGGTCGCCGCGTGGGCGGAGGAGCGCCGGATCTGGTGCGTCAACGCGGGCAGCGGGGCGCAGGGGAGCGCCCGCTCCGTGGCGACCGCTCGCGCCGGCGAGCTGCGCATCGGCGTCTCGTCGACCGGCGGTGCCGATCCGCGCCGTGCGGGCCAGGTCGCCCGCGCCCTCGCCGACGTCGTGCACGAGGGCGGCATCGACCTGCGCCGCAGGCGGAGCGGCGGCGAGG
>JBAZPY010000351.1:0-2767 GCA_041645515.1 Agrococcus sp. | reverse complement strand
TGGTCACCGCGACGCACAGCGGTTCGAGCAACTTCGTGCTGCAGGTGCTCGACGCGCAGAACGAGTCGACCGGCGACCTGCTGGTCAACACGATCGGCGGCTACAGCGGCCAGACGGCGTTCGGGCTGCGCTCCTTCGGCGAGGGCGTGCGGCTTCAGATCACTGCGGACGGCCCGTGGGGCCTGACGATCGCTCCGCTCGCCGCCGCAGCGCCGCTGGCGCCGGCCGGCACCGGCGACGCGGTGCTCCTGTACGACGGCGACGCCGGCGCACTGGCCGCGACCCACGACGGCGGCGGCAACTTCGTGCTCATCGAGGAGACCGCGGAGATGTTCTCGACGGGCCTGCTCGTCAACGAGATCGGTGCCTACTCGGGCACCGTGCCGCTGAGCTCCGGCCCGTCCGTCATCAGCGTGACCGCCGACGGCGGCTGGACGCTCGCGGTTCAGTAGGCGCAGGGCGCGAGCGGGCGGGCGTCGGCTGCGGGTGCACTCGGCGCCCGCCTCGCGCGTGACGGGAGTGCTCGGTCTCGCCACGCTCAGCGCGCTGCGCGCGCGGAGCGGCTCGACCAGCGGAGGAGGCACGCGCTGCGCGCGCGGAGCGGCTCGACCAGCGGAGGGGACGGAGCCGAGCGCTACTTCGAGCGCTCGGCCGCCTCGGCGGCCGCCGCCCAGTCGACGCGCTCGCGCATCGCGCGGAGGGCGAAGACGACCGTCGCGACGCCCGACTGCGGCTCGTCGTCCTCGATCGAGCGGCGGTACAGCGCGTCGATGGCGTCCTGCGACGCGGCCGAAGCCGCATCCACCCCCTCTCGGTTGTGCCACGCGTGCAGGTGCACGGCCAGCGCCTCGACCGCGTCGGCGGCGAGTCGGCGCTCGTCGCGCTCGAGCGTGATCGCGATCGGGCGATCCCAGGCTGCGGCAGCGAGCGCGTCGAGCACGTCGTCCATGCGGTGCACCACTGAGCGGAGGGCGCTGACCGCCTGCACGTCGACGTCGAGGTCGTGGCGGTGCCACAGCATCCGCAGGTTGAAGCGACGCGCATCGCGCGCCTCGTCGACCTGCCCGTCAAGGGCGGCCACGCGGTCGCGCAGCTCGGGTCCCCAGCCGGCCCAGTCCTCGCGCTCCGGGGGCCAGACACCGCGCAGCGTCTCGGCCAGCACCTCCGTGCGCTCGGCCAGATCGGCGACGGTCTCGTAGATGTGCTGCCGCGTCTCGCGGTCGTAGAGCGGTGGCAGCGCGACCGCGTTGACGAGCACGCCGAGCGCCATGCCGAGCACGAACTGCCCGACGTAGCCGATCGCGTACCCCTCGGCGTCGACGCCGCCGAAGATGATGACGAGCAGCGCCACGACCGGCACGACCGTCGCTGCCTGACCGAACCGCGGGATCCCCTGCATGAGCACCGCGACGCCGGCGATCAGGCCGATCTTGGCGATGCCGGGCCACGCGACAGCAAGCAGGCCCATGCCCACGAGCGCGCCGACGGTCATGCCGATCGCCTGCGTCAGTGCCGTGCGCGCGACGGTGAAGATCGTGGTGCCGGTGGCGACGAAGGCGCCGAGCGGTGCGGCGTAGGCGTAGTCGTCGAGCTCCGGGCCGAGCTGGTTCGCGACCAGCCACGCCGCCATCGCGGCGAGGGCAGCGCGCACCGCGATCGCGACGCGGAACATCGGCAGCGCTCGGGCGACCGAGCGCTTCGCGACCTGCGCTGCCGCCTTCGCGTCGGGTGCGACCGATGCCATCATCGGCAGGCCGCTCTCGCGGGGAGTGCGCGCATCCGCCGTCGCGGCGGCGTCACGCTCGACGGCGTCGTCGGGCGCCTGGTCGCGCTGGTCGTCGGGGCGGGCCACGGTGCCAACGTATCCGCCAGGGTGTCGGGCCGGTACTCGTGGCGCGGCGGCAACGCGAAGCGGGGCCGTTCCGGTGGGAACGGCCCCGCTGGGGCTGCGGTCACGACAGCAGGCTGCGAGCGAGTGCATCCATCGAGGCGCGGTCACGAGCGGCGACGGCCTGCTCGTAGGCCACGGACTCCCGGCGCTGCCGCGCGGGCACGTCGGGCCGCATGGCCCAGCGCTCGAGCAGTCGGGATGCACGCAGTGCGAGCCGGCGAGGAGCCGGCAGCGAGAGCGTCAGCGTTGACATGGTGGTTTCTGCTTTCTGGCATGGCGATATCGCCCTGGAAATGGGTGCGCGGTACTGCTGAAGGAATTGCGTGGAACTACTGAAGGAATTGCGTGGAATTGGCGCGATGAAAAGCACCGAAGGTGCGGATGCGCCGGGATACGACGGTCGCGCAGGCTCAGTCGCGATGGACGCGGCCGGCGCAGCTGTCGCTGGGCAGCGTGCGGTGAAGGGAGGCGCAGGGCTCGGATGCCTGCTGTGGCCTGGCGAACGCGCCCCAGAGGCAGCGCGAACCGATGGCCCTTGCGCTCCGCGCTAGCGGATCCCGCCGGGCAGGAGGGCTCCAGTGGCCTGGGTCTTGAGAGTCATGAACACGAGCTCCTCCTTTCTCGACGTGCGGGAGTTCGCAGGGGAGAACGTATACCGGGCGCGGATCGGAATGCAAGTGGATTCGCGGAATTGGTCCGGGGAATTCTCGGATGGGGGACATGCAACGGGACGGCACGGTGGTTTCGACACGCTCAGCGCGCTGCGCGCGCGGAGCGGCTCAACATTGAGATCGGAGGTGGCGGTCGCGTGGTCGTGATCGAGAATGGTCTCGACGGTCTCGTGGTCGTCTGACTTGCGGCTCAACCGGCTCCCGC
>JBAZPY010000350.1:0-2785 GCA_041645515.1 Agrococcus sp. | reverse complement strand
ACGCGAGCCCGTATAGCGGTCGAGCGACCACTGGCGACGTTGAGAAGGATGCGGCGCGACGCAACTAGGCTGGCGGCATGACCGAGCGCACCCTCATCCTGCTCCGCCACGGCCAGTCGACCTGGAACGAGAAGAACCTGTTCACCGGCTGGGTCGACGTCCGCCTCACGCCGAAGGGCGAGGAGGAGGCGAAGCGCGGCGGCGAGCTGCTGCGCGAGCGCGACCTGCTGCCCGACGTGCTCTACACGTCGCTCCTGACCCGGGCCATCCAGACCGCGAACATCGCGCTCGATGCCGCCGACCGGGCGTGGATCCCGGTGACGCGATCGTGGCGCCTCAACGAGCGCCACTACGGCGACCTGCAGGGCAAGGACAAGGCCGAGACGCTCGAGCAGTACGGCGAGGACCAGTTCATGCTCTGGCGCCGCTCCTTCGACACCCCGCCGCCGCCCATCGCCGACGACAACGAGTTCTCGCAGGCGGGCGATCCCCGCTACGCCGGCATCGACGGCGACGTGCCGGCGACCGAGTGCCTCAAGGACGTCATCGAGCGCTTCCTGCCGTACTGGGAGTCGACCATCACGAAGGACCTCGACGCGGGGCACACCGTGCTCGTGACCGCGCACGGCAACTCGCTGCGCGCGCTCGTGAAGCACCTCGAGAGCATCTCCGACGACGACATCGCGGCCCTCAACATCCCCACCGGCATCCCGCTCGTGTACCGCCTCGGCGACGACAACATGCCGCTCGGCCCGGGGGAGTACCTCGACCCCGAGGCGGCCGCCGCCGGCGCCGCCGCGGTCGCCAGCCAGGGCAGCAAGCACTAGCCCCGCTGCACGACGAAGGGCCCCGCGCGTTGCGGGGCCCTTCGTCGGTCGCGGTCCTAGTCGGACGTCTCGAGCGGATGCGCCGTCGGGCCGGCTGGCGCGCGCACCGGCTCGGGCGCCATCTCGGCGCGAGCGTCGTCGTCGCCGGTCCAGTCGCCGGTCGCGAGGTACTTGACCTTCTTGCCGATGCCCACCGCGTGGTCGGCGAAGCGCTCGTGGTAGCGGCTCGCGAGCGTCGCGTCGACCGTCGTGTGCGCCGCGCCCTCCCAGGTGGTGCCGAGCACGTGCGCGAACACGTCGCGGTGCAGCTGGTCGACCTGCGAGTCGGCGATCTCGAGCTGGTCGGCGAGCGCGATGTCCTGCGTCTCCAGCAGGTCGCGCAGCATCTTCGCGATCTCGATGTCGCGGGCGCCCATCTCGGCGAACGTCGGCTGCAGCGACTCGGGCACGACCTGCATCGGGAACCGGTAGCGCGCGAGCAGCGCGATGTGCCGGGCGAGGTCGCCCATCCGCTCGAGCGACGCCGAGATGCGCAGCGCCGAGACCACGATGCGCAGGTCGCGCGCGACCGGCGACTGGCGGGCGATGATGTCGATCGCGAGCTCGTCGAGCGACGCGGCCTTGTCGTCGATGATCGGGTCGGTCGCGATCACGTGCTCGGCGAGCTGCACGTTCGAGTCGCCGAAGGCGCGCACGGCCGCCTCGATCGACACGACGACGTGGTTGGCGATGTCGACGAGGCGATCCTGCACCTCGCTGAGCTCCTGCTGGAATACGTCGCGCATGGCTGCTGCTCCCTCTTGCTGTGCCCCGCTGCTCCGTCGAGCAGGGCACGGTCCTGACACCCAGTGTCCTTGCCTCAGGTTACCGCCGGGTGTCCGCAGCCTGAACCCGCGACGGCGGGCGCGTCCCGGCCACCGACTACGATCGAGAGCGTGGATGCGTCCTGGTACGTGCTCCTCGCGCTCCTGCTGGGCTTCGCGATCGGGGCGGTCTCCGTGCACCTGCTCGGCGTCGCGGCTCACCGGGGCAGGCAGGTGATGGCGATCTCGAGCGAGCCCGTCCCCGACGGCATCGCCGCGATGGTGCACGTGCTCGAGTCCGCGGGCGTCGTGATGGACGGATCCAACCAGGTGATCCTCTCGTCGCCCGGCGCGGTCGCGCTCGACCTCGTCGACGGCCGGGCGCTGCGCTCCCACGAGATCCTCGACGCGGTGCGCAGGGTCTGGCGCTCGGGGGAGCAGGAGGTGCTGGACCTCGTGCACCGGCGCGGCCGCATCGGCGTCGGCACCGAGCTGCACCTGCGGGTGCGGGTGGCGCCGCTCGGCAACCGCTTCATGCTCGTGCTCGCCGCCGACCGCACCGAGGAGCTGCGCCTCGCAGGGGTGCGCCGCGACTTCGTCGCGAACGTGAGCCACGAGCTGAAGACGCCCATCGGCGCCGTCTCCGTGCTCGCCGAGGCCATCGAGGCGGCCGCCGAGGAGCCCGAGCGGGTCCGCGCGTTCGCCCAGCGCATGCAGCTCGAGGCCGACCGCCTCGCCCGCATGACGAAGGCGCTCATCGACCTCTCGCGCATCCAGTCGGACGACCCGCTCGACCACGCCGAGCACGTGCCGATCGCACGGGTGGTCGAGGTGGCGGTCGACCGCAACCGGGTGCTGGCCGACTCGAAGCGGATGCGCGTGATCCCGCGCGTGCTGGACGAGGTCGACGTGCTGGGCTCGGAGGAGCTCATCACGATGGCCGTGCAGAACCTCATCGCCAACGCGCTGCAGTACTCCCCGGAGGCCACGCACGTGGGCGTCGGCGTGCGCGTCACCGAGGGCGTGGTGGAGATCTCGGTCACCGACAAGGGCGTCGGCATCGCCGCCGAGGACTCGGAGCGCGTGTTCGAGCGCTTCTACCGCGTCGACCCCGCGCGCAGCCGCGTGACGGGCGGCACGGGCCTCGGCCTCAGT
>JBAZPY010000349.1:0-2792 GCA_041645515.1 Agrococcus sp. | reverse complement strand
CGCTCGACGCGCCCAGTCGCAGCCGCTGCTGCAGGCTCACGGCCAGCAGCCCCTGCGCCGCGGTGTAGGCGACCAGCACCACGACCGAGGCCAACGGTTCAGGGATCTCGATGACGAACAGGCTCAGGCCCAGCACCAGGTCGCCGATCATGAACAGCAGACCGCCGAACAGTCCAGGCACGTCGATGGCCGCGAAGGCGGCGAGGGCCGCGAGCACGAGCGCATACACGAGCACCGGCACCGCGAGCGGCCCCGCCCCGACGGCGATGACGCCGCCCGCGACGAGGCCCACGACCGCGAAGGCGATCGCACCGGGCCCCCACGCGAGCGAGCGGCGGCGTGTCGGCCACAGGGCGACGAGGTAGGCGATGTGGCCGAGCAGGGACAGGCTCAGCAGCACGATCGTGAGGGCCGTGACGGCGCCGAGCCCGTCGCCGAGGCCGCTCAGCACGGCGGCTGCGACGTGCCAGCGGCCGACGGCGTGCCGGAGCGCCCCGATCGCGATGAGCGCGATCCAGATCGGCGGCAGCAGCGCCCACATGAGCACGACGCGCAGCTGCTCGAGCAGGCCGGCGTCGCCGATCTCGAGGGCGAGGAGCGTCGCGGCGAGCAGGTTGACGGCGAGCGAGCAGCCGGAGATCCAGAAGCCGAGCCGCAAGGGCCTCGGCAGCGGGCTCGTGGGCATGCGGCCATCGTTCCACGCGATCCGCGGTTCTCCGGGACCGGCGGCGGGCGCGCCGCGCCGGTGGGAGCCCGCTGCCGGGTCGCTGTCGGCGGCGGGTGGGAGAGTGGCGCCGTGCACGACAACCCCTTCCGCCCGGGATTCGGCATCTCGCCGCCCATGCTGGCCGGCCGCGACACGCTGCTCGACGAGTGGCGCGAGGTGCTGGGCCTCGGCGCCTGGTCGCCCTTCCGTGCCGCGCTCGTCACCGGCATGCGCGGCGTCGGCAAGACGGTGCTGCTGAACGCCCTCGAGGACGAGGCCCGCGCCCGCGACTGGACGGTCGTGCACGGCACCCTCCACGTCGGGCTCATCGAGGTGCTCGAGCACGACCGACTGCCGGCGCTGCTCGAGGAGCAGGATCCGGAGGCGTTCTCGCGCGAGTGGACCGGCCTCACGCTGCCCCAGCTCGGCGGCGCGACCACGCAGGTCGTGCCGCACTACCCGCGCGAGCCGCGGCTCGAGAGCATGCTCGAGCGGCTCGTCGAGCTCGCGGAGGCTCGCGGCGCCGGCGTGCTGCTCTCGCTCGACGAGGTCTCCACGTCGTCGCTCGACGAGCTGCGCCGCATCGCGATCGCGGTGCAGCACCTCATGCGCGAGGACCTCCGCGTCGCGATCGTCGCCGCCGGTGTGCCGGCATCGATCGCCGCGGCCCTCGAGGCCGACGGCCTCACCTTCTTCCGCCGCGCGCAGCAGGTGCGGCTCGACACGCTCACGCTCGCCGAGGCCCGCGCGGCGATCGCGGTGCCGGTGCGGGAGCGGGGCCGCACGATCGGGGAGGCCGCGCTCGACATGGCGGCGCGCGCGAGCGAGGGCTATCCGTTCCTGGTGCAGTCGATCGGCGCGCGCGCCTGGGAGTACCAGCCGAGCGTGACCGAGATCGTGACGGACGCGGTGCAGCACGCCGTGCAGGTCGCGCACGCCGCGATGGGCGAGAGCGTCATCGTGCCCGCCCTGCGCGGGCTCTCTGGCAGGGATCGCGACTACCTGATCGCGATGGCGGAGGACGACGGCCCCGCGTCCACCACCGACGTCGCCGAGCGGATGGGCGTCTCGGTCGGCAACGCCGGCCGCCAGCGGTCGCGCCTGCTCGACGCTGGCGTCATCGTCGCGCCGGAGCGCGGCCGGGTCGACTTCGCCATCCCGCGCATGCGAGAGCACTTGCGCGCGCATCCGCACGACGCGCAGCTCGGGCTGCCGACCGCGGCCCGCGAGACGTTCCGCGAGGCGGATCCCGAGCCGCCCGCGGCGGGTGCCACGGTCGGCTAGCATCTCCCTGTCAGGCGCCCCGGGTGCCGGGTCTCGAGAAATGGGACCACGCGCAGCGGCGCGCGACACACATGGACCTTCATCGATCGAGGCTCCGTGCAGTGTCGCCGGGCCTCCCGTCTCCCCTTGGAGCACGCCATGTCCGACGCCTCTGACTACACCGACGGCATCACCGACGCCCTCGTCCGCAGCACCACCGTCTCCGCGGCCGTCGCCGCGGAGCTCGAGCAGCACTCGAGGGACGTCTTCGCCCTGATGGGCAACGGCAACGCCTGGTTCCTCGATGCGGTCGTGCGGCGCGGCGCGATGACGCTCACGGCGGTGCGGCACGAGGCGGCGACGGTCGCGGCAGCCGACGCCTACCACCGAGCCAGCGGCCGGCTGGGCGTGGCGTCGGTCACCTACGGCCCGGGTTTCACGAACGCCATCACCCCGCTCGCCGAGGCCGTGCTCGCGCGCATCCCGCTCGTGATGGTCGTCGGCGACCGGCCCACCGCCGGGCCTCGGCCGTTCGACGCCGACCAGGCCGGCATCGCGACCGCGGTCGGCGCGCCGACGATCGTCGTGGGGCGTGCGGATGCGCGCGCGGCCGCCCGGCGAGCGGTCGAGACCGCGCTCGCCGGGCGCCGCCCGGTCGTGCTGGCGATCCCGTACGACATCGCGCACGCCGAGCTCGACGGCGACGGGGAGGACGCGACCGAGCACGCGCCCGTCGAGCCGTTCATCGCCCTGGACGCCGAGCAGCTCGCGGAGGTGGCGCAGCGGCTGACCGAGGCGCGCCGGCCGCTGCTGCTCGCCGGCC
>JBAZPY010000348.1:0-2793 GCA_041645515.1 Agrococcus sp. | reverse complement strand
ATGGGCCGCGCCGTCCCCTCGCTCCGGCCCGGGACGCGCCGTCCGCTCGACCTGCCTCGCGTGGTCGGTGACGCGACCCGACTGCGCGACGAGCTGGGATGGGCTCCTCGCTTCGACTTCGGAGCCTCGATCGCGGACGCCGTCGCGGCGCGCGCCTGAGGACCGCCGTCATGCTCCGCGTCGCGCACATCGACCACACGGTCGAACCGGGCGGCGCCGAGATCGCCCTGCGACGCCTGCTGGAGGGCGAGCCCGGCTGGCACGCGCGCGTGTTCGTCCCCCCGTCCGAGCACGGTCTCGGCGAGTACGCGGCGCTGGGAGCCGGGCCCGTGCACGTCGTCGGCGTGCCCCAGCGAGCGGGAGCCGCCGCCGCGACGCCCGGCGCGATGCTCGGCATGCTGGGCGGCGTGCTGGTGCAGGCGGTCGCGCTGCGGATGTCACGCGACTTCCGTCGCAGCGGGGTCGTCCACGCGAACACGAGTCGGGCCGCGCTCATCGGCGCCCTCGCGACGGCGGGCTCGCGACGGCGGCTCGTGGTGCACCTTCGGGATGCGGTCGACGCCGGCGCGCTCGGACGGCAGGGGGCCAGAGCGATGCGGTTCGCGCTGCGGCGAGCGGACGGCGTCATCGCCAACTCTCGGTACACCCTCCGCTCCGCCGAGCGGTGGATCCGCGACGGCGCCGGCGTCGCGGTCATCCCCTCGACGACCGGCCACGACGGCACCCGAGCCCGGGCGCCGCTGCGCGACGCCGTGCGGACGGTCGGGATCCTCGCGCGGCTGACGCCGTGGAAGGGCCAGGCGGAGGTGATCCGGGCGTTCGCGGAGGCGTTCCCGGGCTCGGATGTGCGGCTCCAGATCGCGGGATCCGCCGCGTTCGGCGAGGCTGCGTTCGAGCACGACCTGAGGCGGCTCGTGACGGAGCTCGGTGTGGCGGACCGCGTCGACTTCCTCGGACAGGTCGGCGACATCTGGCCGCTCGTCGACGGGTGGGACGTCTGCGTGCAGGCCTCCACCCGGCCCGAGCCGTTGGGGCAGAACGTGCTGCAGTACCTGGCCGCGGCACGGCCGACGATCGTCGCGGGCGCGGGCGGACCGCTCGAGTGGGTCGAGGACGGCGAGACGGGCCTCGTCGTCGCGATGGGCGACGAGCGCGGCCTGGCTCGCGCGATGCGGCGCCTCGCAGACGACGCGGGGCTGCGGCAGCGCCTGCATCGCACCCTCGTCGAGCGGCGCCCGGTGCGTCCGGATGCCGACATCGTCGGCGCGCACGCCGAGCTCTTCAGCAGCGTCGCTGCCGGACGGAGGCCCGGCTCATGAGCGCAGCCGCGCCCGGTCTCTCGCGTCGTCGTACAGCGCCACCAGTCGCGCCGGTGACCCCGCCTCCACGATGCCGTCGATCAGCCGGCGAGCCGCCTGCTGCTCCGCAGCGCCGAGCACGGGGCCGGTCTCGATGCGTCGGCGCAGGGCCGTCGTGAACGCCTCGCCGGTCGCCAGGTCGAGCGGCACGGGGCCCGACGCCAGCGACCTCAGGTACTCCGATCCCGGGTTCGGATGCGCGACGACGGGCAGACCATGATCGAGACCCTCGAGCACGGGGATGCCGAAGCCCTCGTACGCCGACGGCGACACCAGCACCCACGATCTCCGCACGAGCGCGGCGACCTCGGCATCCGACAGGCCCGAGCGGTGCTCCACCCATGGCTCCCACGACCCGGCGTCGCTCTGCGGCCCGACCACGACCAGGGCGACATCGTCCCGCTCCTCGCGGATCGCGGCGACGGCGGCCTGCGCGACGTGCCCCTGCTTGCGGCCCGCGAAGCTGCCGATGAAGACGACCGACGGCGTCTCGCTGATCTCGCGGGGCCCCGGCTCCACACCGAAGTACGGGGGGAGGATGGTGTCGCACCCCATCAGCTCGAGCGATTCCGGGGCGATGCCGAGCTTGAGCGTCGCTCGCGACGCCGACCTCCGCTCGAGCAGCGCGAGCAGGTAGTGGTTCAGCCTCCGCAGCCCGCGCGACGACCTGGCCTCGTTGAGCGACGAGCCGTAGAAGGTCCGCACCAGCGGCACACCCGGCGGCAGGAGCACGTCGTCCCCGTGCGAGTGCACGACGTCGGGGGCGAGGCGCCGCAGGGCGCGGGATGCGCGGAGCGCCGACAGGTAGTACCGGCTCACGCGGCCGCGCGGGGCGGGCAGCGTCGCGAAGGCGACCCCCTCCATGGGGATGGCGTCCTCGAAGCAGATGACCGTGAGGTCGACCAGATCCCTCGTCCGCTCCGCGAGGCGCTGCACGTAGCGGCCCACGCCGCCCGAGTGATGCCCGGCACGGGGCCACTCCAGGGCGATCCAGGTGACGCGCATCCGATCTCCTCCTGGCGGCATCGATTCAGTGCCGCCGTTAGCCTACGATCTCGAACATGTCTCGATCTCTGGTGATCGCGCATGACTATCTCACGCAGCGAGGTGGTGCGGAGAAGGTCGTGCTGGCCCTCGCGCGCGGTTTCGCCGGAGCGCCGATCCAGACGACGCTGTACGAGCCGGCCGACACCTATCCGGAGTTCGAGCAGGTCGAGATCCGGGCCACCCGGCTGAACGCTTGGGGCTGGCTCCGCCGTCACCATCGCTACGCCTTGCCGTTCCTCGCCCCGTCCGTCGCCGCCACGAGGATCGACGCCGATGTCACGCTCGCCAGCTCCAGCGGTTGGGCGCACGGATTCCGCACCACGGGGCGCAAGGTCGTCTACTGCTACTCGCCGGCCCGCTGGCTCTACCAGCAGGACGTGTATCTCGG
>JBAZPY010000347.1:0-2796 GCA_041645515.1 Agrococcus sp. | reverse complement strand
CGGCGGCGACCGTGAACGGCGCCCCCAGCTCGGCCATCGCGATCGCCGTGCACTCGACGTGCCAGCCCGGCCGGCCGCGGCCGACGGGCGAGTCCCAGGCGGGCTCCCCCGGCCGCTCCGCGCGCCACAGCAGCGGGTCGAGCGGCGAGCGCTTGCCGGGGCGGTCGGGATCGCCGCCGAACTCGCGGGTCAGCTCGAGCATCTCGGCGGCGTCGGTGCGGCTGCCCGCCCCGACGGGGAACTGCCGCCGCTTCGTCGTGTCGAACAGCACATCGACCGCACCCGCCTCGGCCGCGCCCTCGGCAGGCAGCGGGTACGCGTCGCCGGAGTCGAGCATCCGCCGCACCGCCTCGGCGATCGGCTGGATGCGCTCGGTGACCGCGACCCACGCATCCGGCGGCAGGATGCGCAGCGCCTCCATGTCGTCGCGGAAGAGCTGCTGCTGCCGATCGGCGAGCTCGCGCCAGTCGACGCCGTCGCGAGCCGCGCGCTCGAGCAGCGGGTCGTCGACGTCGGTCGAGTTCATCGCCGTGCGCACCTCGATCCCCGCGTCGAGCCACACGCGCGTGAGCGTGTCGAACGCGAGGTACGTGAACGCGTGGCCGAGATGCGTCGCGTCGTAGGGCGTGATGCCGCACGTGTACATGGATGCCGTGTCCCCGGCGGGCACGACGGCCCGGCCGTCGCGGCGCACGTCGTGCACGCTCGGCCGCTCCCCCGTGCCGTGGCCCAGCGCATCCAGCGACGGGACGCGAGCCCGCTCCCAGGCCCTCACTGCGCCTCGATCCAGCCCGCGCTGAGCGCGACGAGGAGCACGGCGCCGAGCGCGATGCGGTAGACGACGAACGGCAGGAACGAGCCGCGGGAGATGAACGCCATGAGCCACTTGATGACCGCCATGCCCACGACGAACGCGACGATCGTCGCGGCGATCGTCGGGCCCCAGCCGAGTCCGACCGAGGAGGGCTCCGTGATGGCCTGCGCGGTCTCGTAGAGGCCTGCGCCGAACACGGCCGGCACGGCGAGGAAGAACGCGTACTTCGCGGCCGCCGGTCGCTCGTAGCCGAGCGCGCGGCCCATGCTCGTGGTCGCGCCGGAGCGGGACACGCCGGGCACGAGCGAGAGCACCTGCGCGAGCCCGATGAGCAGGCCGTCGCGGTAGGTGGTGGTCTCGAGCGTCTTCACGCGGTTGCCGAGCATGTCGCAGAGGCCTAGGACGATGCCGAACACGATCAGCACGGTCGCGGTGATCCAGAGGCTGCGCCACTGGTCGCGGATCAGGTCCTGGAACAGCACGCCGGCGAGCACGATCGGGATCGTGCCGATGATGACGAGCCAACCCATCTTCACGTCCGGGTCGTCCTTCGCGACCTTCCCGCGCAGAGAGCCGAACCACTTGCCGATGATGCGCGAGATGTCGCGCCAGAAGAAGACGACGACGGCGATCTCGGTGCCGATCTGCGTGATCGCCGTGAACGTCGCGCCGGGGTCCTCCGCCCCCGGCAGCAGCTCACCGGCGATGCGCAGGTGCGCGCTCGACGAGATGGGCAGGAACTCGGTGGCGCCCTGGAGCGCACCGAGCAGTATCGCGATCAGCCAGTCCATGGTCCTCGTGGGTCGGTGCGTCAGTAGGTCAGCAGCAGGTCTTCGAGCACGTCGGTGCCGAAGTCGAGCGCGTCGAGCGGCACCCGCTCGTCGACGCCGTGGAACATCGCGGCGAAGTCGAGGTCGGGCGTGAGCCGCAGCGGCGCGAAGCCGTAGCCGGCGATGCCGAGCTCCGACAGCGACTTGTTGTCGGTGCCGCCGGAGAGCATGTACGGCAGCACCGGCGCGCCCGGGTCGTGGCGGCCGAGCGACGCGATCATCGCGTCGACGAGCTCGCCGTCGAAGGGCTGCTCGATGCCGACGTCGCCGTGCACCAGCTCGACCTCGATGTCGTCGCCGACGATCGCGCGGATGGCGTCGAGGGCCTCGCGCTCCCGGCCCGGCAGCGGGCGCACGTCGATGCGCGCCTCGGCGACCGAGGGGATGACGTTGTGCTTGTAGCCGGCGTCGAGCATCGTCGGGTTCGCGGTGTGGCGCAGGCTCGAGCGCAGGAACCGCGAGACGGTGCCCGTGCGCTCTGCGACCGCATCCGGGTCGTCGTCGTCGACGCCCAGGAGCCCCGCGACGCGGGCGATGAGCTCGCGCGTCGTGTCGGTGAGCTCCACCGGGAACTCGTGCGCGCCGAGGTCGGCGACCGCGCGGGCCAGCTTCGTGACCGCGTTGTCGCGCATGTGCTGCGAGCCGTGCGCGGCGGTGCCCCGCGCACGCAGCAGGAGCCACTGCAGCGCCTTCTCGGCGGTCTGCAGCAGGTACGCGCGCGTGCCGGCGATCTCGACCGAGTAGCCGCCCACCTCGCTGATCGCCTCGGTGGCGCCCGCGAACAGCTCGGGGTGCTCGCGCACCAGCCAGTGCGCGCCGTACTCGCCACCCGCCTCCTCGTCGGCGAAGAACGCGACGACGAGGCCCCGGCGGGGCCGCCTGCCGGCGGCGAGGATGCGCTCGAGCGCGACCAGGATCATCGCGTCCATGTTCTTCATGTCCACCGCGCCGCGGCCCCACAGGCAGCCGTCGCGCACCTCGCCCGCGAACGGGTCGACGCTCCACTCGGAGGCGTCGGCGGGCACGACGTCGAGGTGCCCGTGCACGACGAGCAGCGGCAGCGACGGGTCGGTTCCCTCGATGCGCGCGACGACGCTCGCACGGCCGGGCGCCGACTCGAACGTCTCGCTCTCGACCCCCATCGCGGCGAGC